>NZ_JACAGF010000005.1:0-198666 GCF_030324345.1 Empedobacter sp. R750
GTTAAGCCTGCCTGCGCCGATGGTACTGTTACTTACGGGAGAGTAGGTCGTCGCCAGTTTTTATCAAAAGCCTCAAGATTTATTTCTTGAGGCTTTTTTTATGTTTATACTTTTTTGTATAATGTACAAGTAAAATGTATTAAGTAAAATGTAAGCTTTACTTCAACGCATCTCAAAACTATGCTTTATAAAACAACAAGCTTCTAGTCAGTTAATAAGAGGCTTCCTTTTTACAACTAACTTAGAACTCGAAAACACCTCTATAATCCTCTCAAGGGGATATTTTGCTTAGATTTTTATTCTCTAAGCCTTAAATCTTGCGTCTTATAACTTAAGATTCTTCATTTCGCTAAGTTCCAAGTAACAGTATTATTTTTGTTTATAATTTAAATTTAACAAGCGAACGCCCAAATTTATTATCTTTACTCAAAACCTAAACATTATGGAAGAAAATCAATTTGATAATCAATTGTTACCAAAGGAAAGTTGGTTTAAACGCAATTGGAAATGGGTAGTGCCTGTTGGCTGTTTATCGTTTGTCATTTTATTTTTTGGATTGTTAATTGGAGGCGCTTTTTGGGGTTTTAGTAAGTTAACATCTGATAGTGATGTGACGAAACATGCAATCAATATTATCAATCAAAATCCTGAAGTTCAGCAAAAATTGGGTACGGATGTTAAAACGAATGGAATATTTAGTGGAAATATTTCTGTATCGAATAATACTGGAGAAGCTAATATTTCTGTTCCAATAAAAGGGACAAAAGGTTCTGGAACTGCAATTATTGTTGGAGAGAAAGAATTTGATAAATGGAATTATGAAAAGATCGCTGTTCAGGTTGATGAAACTGGAGAAGTAATTGAAATAAATAAAGTAAAAGAGTAAGCTAACGAATGAGTTAGCTTTTTTTTGTTTAGCTATTATTGATAAAGATTTAATTGTTTATTCAAAATAATAATTTTACTTTTGATTAACATTTGGTGCGAACTTAATCGTTCGGTAACAGGGAATCAGGTGAAAATCCTGAACAGACCCGCTGCTGTAAGCTCCATATTTTTTTTAGATACATAGATCCACTGTTCATAAAATGGGAAGGATTTCTAAAAAAGGAGTAAGTCAGAAGACCTACCAAAATGATAAATGTTGAATGCTTTCGGGGACTAAAGCGTGAAGTTCAAATTTTGGATAGGTTCGTCCTTTCAATACTCCTTCATTCACTCTCGTTAGCAACAATTGATTATTGCTAAATGAGAAATCTAAAAACTATAATTATTTGTTGCAGCTTGATTTTGCTTTCATGTCGCATTGCCTCTGCGCAAATTATTCATGATAGTATTTTAGAGCTTCAGCAAGTTAATATCTTAAAAAATAATGCAAAAGCCGTTGTTCCTGTTCAGGAATTGAAAGGAGCGGAACTAGAGGCTTTAAATAGCCATTCTGTGGCAGATGCTGTTCGTTTTTTTGCAGGTGTACAAATCAAAGATTACGGTGGAGTTGGAGGTTTAAAAACTATTGATGTTCGTGGGATGGGATCTCAACATGTCGCAGTTTTTTATGATGGAATTCAATTGGGAAATGCACAAAATGGAATTGTCGATTTAGGGAAATTTTCTTTAGACGATATGGAAGTGATCTCTTTATATAATGGTCAAAAAAGTAATATTTTTCAATCAGCGAAAGATTATGCTTCTGCTTCTGCTATTTATCTTCAAACCAAAAAACCTGTTTTTATTGGTGATAAAAAAACAAATGCTACACTCCGTTATAAGCTAGGTTCGATTCAATTAATCAATCCTTCAATTCGTATTGAACAAAAAATTACGGATAGATTATCAGCTGTTTTGAGTGCTGAATATGTTAAAACTAATGGTGTATATAAATTCCGTTATCAACGCAAAAATTTGGATGGAACAACTGCATACGATACAGTTTTGAAACGTAGAGATGGACAAGTTGATGCGAAACGTTTGGAATTAGGATTGATCGGAAAAGGAAATCAATCGAATTGGAATGTAAAAGGATATTTATATGATTCTGATCGTGGAATTCCTGCCGCAATTGTTCGTGGTCGATTTGATGGACGCGGACAAACTTTGGTTGATCGAAATTATTTTGTTCAAGGAAAATATGAAAAACGATTTAGAAATCTTCAATCGAAAATAAACGCAAAATTTGCTTACGATTTCACTCATTATACAGATACAGTTTCAACCGTAAAAACAGAAAATAAGTACACACAACGCGAGTTTTATGTGTCTTGGGCAAATCTTTATTCGATTACAGATAATTGGGATGTTAATGTTGCAACAGATTATCAGTTTAATAATATGGGAGCAGATTTAAAGAATTTTTCTTTTCCTACTCGTCATACAAATCTTGTAGTGTTCGCGTCTACTTATCGTCTTGGAGGTTTGAGTTTACAAGGAAGTTTATTAGGAACTTTTGTAAAAGAATCAGTAGAAATGAACACAAGTGCTCCAGATAAAAATGTATGGACGCCAACAATCATCGCCAACTATCAACCATTTAAATCTCATGATTTTAATGTCAGAGCATTTTACAAACGTATTTTTAGAATGCCAACGTTCAACGATTTGTATTATACAAATATTGGTTATTCTAATCTTCGACCAGAATATTCAACGCAATATAATGTTGGTTTTACTTATTCTAAATCAACTCCAAATTTCTTCAAAAATATTACAATTCAAGCCGATGCTTTTTACAATGAAGTGACTGATAAAATTGTTGCTGCGCCTTCGGGAAGCCTGTTTCGTTTTACGATGTTGAATTTGGATGAAGTTAGAATAAAAGGGTTGGATGTTAAAATTCGATCAACATTCCAACTGGGAGAAATAGAAGTTTCACCAATGCTTAACTATGGTTTTTTGCAAGCGTTAGATTATTCGAATCCTAAAAAAAGTTACTACAAAAATCAAATTCCATATACACCAAAACATAGTGGCTCTTTTGTTTTAGCGGCTTCTTATAAAACGTGGAATTTTAATTACAGCTTTATTTATGTGGGCGAACGTTACAATGTTCATCAAGATAATATCAAAAAAAATCGTCTTAACCCTTGGTTTACAAATGATTTAGGTATACATAAAGAATTTAGATTGAATCAAAATTTGTTCAAAGTTTCTTTTGAATTAAATAATATTTTGAATCAACAATATGATGTGGTTTTAAACTATCCAATGCCAGGAAGACAATTCAAACTAATATTAAGCGCAAACTTATGAGAAATTTCAAACAATTATTCGCTTGTTTTTTAACAGCAATCACTTTTTACGCTTGTCAACAAGATACTTATTTGATTGAGAAAGAAGAAGAAGGTGTAACCAATCCCGAAAAAACAGATGTCGTTGGTTTTTATTTGCTAAACGAAGGAAATATGGGAAGCAATATGGCTACAGTAGATTATATGGACTTTACAACAGGAACTTATAATCGAAACATATATGCAACCGTAAATCCTACTATGGTAAAGGAATTGGGAGATGTTGGGAATGATATAAAAATTTATGGAAATAAGTTATATGCGGTTATCAATGTATCAAACTTTATCGAAGTAATGGATGCAAGAACAGCCAAACATTTGGGAACAATTCCTTTGGAAAATGGTCGTTACATCACGTTTGCAAATGGTAAAGCGTATGCATCTTCGTATGCTGGTCCTGTTACAATCGATCCGAAAGCGCCCTTAGGAAAAGTGGTCGAAATTGATACAATTAATTTATCGGTTACGCGACAAGTGACGGTAGGTTATCAGCCAGAAGAATTAGAAGTTGTTGGGAACAATTTGTATGTAGCAAACTCAGGAGGTTATCGAGTTCCTGAGTATGATAAAACAGTTTCAGTGATTGATTTATCAACATTTAAAGAAACTAAAAAAATTGATGTTGAAGTAAATCTTCATCGTTTAAAAAAAGATGCAGATGGTGATTTATATGTGACTTCTCGTGGTGATTATTATAACGTTCCATCAAATTTATATGTGTTAGATAGTAAAACGCATCAAATCAAAAAGAAATTTGATATTCCTGTTTCTAACTTTACGATTGTTGATAACAAACTCTATTATTATTCAAACGAATTTAGTTACACAACTTTCGAATACACAAAAACTTATGGTGTAATTGATACTAAAACAGAACAAGTTATTAACAAAACATTGGTCAATGATCCTGTTATTAATGAAATCGAAGCGCCTTACGGAATTGCTGTAAATCCTCAAACCAAGGATCTTTTTCTAACCGATGTTGGAAATTATGTTTCGATGGGTTACATCTATTGTTTTGATAAAAATGGTGCTTTTAAATGGAAAACTGCTGCCGGAAATATTCCTGCTCATTTTGCTTTTGTCTATAAATAAAATTTACATATGAAATATTCTAAAATCTTACTAACCGCACTAAGTTTTGCTTTAATACAAAGCTGTAGTGATGATGAAAACATTATCGAGACAAATCCTGATAATGCTACTTTACAAGCATCCTATGATGCAGCACGTTTAAAAATTGTTTCAATTGAACCAACTGTTTCTGGTTTTGAAAATGCAACATATACATGGAAACTTGGTAATGAAATTATTGGTAATCAGAAAACCTTAGGTTTTGTTTCTGATGAAGTTGGTTCTTATGATTTAACATTAGAAATTACTTCAGGAGCAACTTCTAAAACAATAAAAACAAAGGTTAATGTTACACAAGAATTATCTACTTACAGTAAATACATTTCTCAAGTCTTTGATTATTTGCCTGCAGTTGGACAATTCACAAATGCTTTACCAGCTTATGTAACAGGAGAAACTCAAGCTGATATGACAGCCAAAGCTGCTAAGGCTTTAGTAGGAGAAAAATCTACAATGATTACGCTTGGAGGTTACGGAGGATATGTGGTATTTGGTTTTGACCATACAATTATGAACCAACCAAACAAACGCGATTTTAAAGTTTTAGGAAATGGTTTTGCTGGATCTTCTGAACCTGGAATTGTAATGGTTGCATATGATAAAAATAAAAATGGAAAACCAGATGACGACGAATGG
Organism: Empedobacter sp. R750; assembly: GCF_030324345.1. Taxonomy (NCBI): domain Bacteria; kingdom Pseudomonadati; phylum Bacteroidota; class Flavobacteriia; order Flavobacteriales; family Weeksellaceae; genus Empedobacter; species Empedobacter sp. R750. The sequence goes on from NZ_JACAGF010000005.1 coordinate 5,055, forward strand.
TACGAAATTGCAGGAAGTGAGTATACGAATCCAAATACAATAAAAAATTACACCATAACGTATACTAAGCCAGACGAAAATAAAACACCTGTAAAAGGTACTATTGGATGGCAAACAGATATTGAGTATATAAAATGGTCTGATAATCAAGGAAATTCAGGTTATAAAACTAAAAACAGTTATCATAAGCAATCATATTATCCATTGTGGTTTGGTTCGGATCAGTTAAAATTTACAGGTACACTTTTGGAAAGCAATTATACAGAGAAAAATGGTATTTGGACTGGTAAACAATATGCTTATGGTTATGTAGATAATGCACCAAATAATAGCGAAGATTCAAACATTGATATCGATTGGGCTGTTGATAAAAATGGTAATCCAGTTAAGTTAATGGGAATCGATTTTATCAAAGTTTACACAGCAACAAATCAAGAAGCAGGTTGGTTAGGCGAAATCTCAACAGAAGTTGCAGGAGCTTACGATTTACATCTATAATTAACACTAAATATTTTTTATAAACCGTCGAGTTGTTACGATGATGAGACGGTTTTTTTACAATTATTTCATCAATATGAAGACTATAAATTTACAATTTGCAAAAAAACTTTTTTTTAATCTATTAATCATCGCGTCATCTATCACATTTTTGTCATCATGTAATGATGATGATTATAAAAATGAGGTAGTTGAGTTAAAAAAATACCAAACATTAGATGTTTCTAAGTTCGATCTTTCGAAAGGAATTTCAACTTCTGGAGGTAAAATTTGGGAAGGAACATATAAAGAAGATACAGATTTAATTTTAGGAATTTTCAAACTAAAGCATACTGCTTGGCCCGAATATTTAACATGGATGGGATTCACGGTTTCTAATAGTAATGATAATTCTGATCAAATAAAGAATGAAGGAGGTTGGTTAGATAATCAATGGGGAACTATGGCAAAAGGAGGAGCAAATGGACAAGGAACACCTTTTTTGGTTTCTTTTGCAGATCATAAACCATCAGAAAAAGTTTTGAAATATGGAGAAGAAGTTAAGATTGACAGATTTTCTAGTGTAGTAGAAATTTTGGATATGGCGAATAAATATAAAGCCAAAAGTGTAAAATTAGCGATTAGTCCTTGGTCTTACTATGGAATTATGAACGGAGATGCTTATGCAAGAAAATTTGAAAAAGGAGATTATTTCGCTATTCATATTTATGGAGTTTCGGCTAATAAGCAATTAACAACAGAAAAACCTGTGACACATTACTTTGTTGATTTCAGAAATGGAGTAAATAACATTTCAACAACTTGGCAAGATGTTGATCTTTCGTCTTTAGGAGAAGTCAAGTATTTAATGTTTTTCTTAGAAACAACCGATGTAGGAAATTGGGGAGCAAATACAGCATTATACTTTACAATGGATAAATTAAAAGTAGAAAAAATTCAATAAATCTCATTTCTAAATATTTTTATCCGAGACTATCATTCATGGATGATGGTTTCGGATTTCTAAAAAACAATACATGAAAAAAATTTTACTTTCGGTTTTTACAATTGCTGCATTTCAAACAAGTTTTGCACAAACAAAAGAATACACAAACGGCGTTTTTATTGTGAATGAAGATTGGTTTGGTCATTCAAATGGCTCAATCAATTTTATCAATGCAAATGATTCGATTGATTATAATGTTTATAAAACAGTTAATCCTGGTGAAGAATTTGGTGTAACTTCTCAATATGGAACAATATATGGCGATAATTTTTACATTGTTTCGAAACAAGGAAATCGTTTAGTTGTTGCAGATTCGAAAACATTACAGAAAAAAGCAAGTTTCGAAACAATTGGTGCTGATGGTAGAAGTTTTCTTGGGATTAATAGTAAAAAAGGTTATATAGGATCTGCAAAAGGAATTTATCTTTTTGATATTGAGAATTTAAAAATTGGTTCTCTGATTGATGGAACTTCTAAAGTTGGTCAAGTAGGAAATATGATTCGTACATCTAAATTTGTTTTTGCTGTTTCAAGTACTGGAGGAATTTTAGTTATCGACCCAAAAACACATCAAATAAAACAAACGATTGCTGGAAGTTTTATTTCAGTTGTGCAATCTAAAGATGGAAATGTATGGGGAGCTTTATCTAAAAAATTAGTCAAAATAAATCCTACGACTTTAGAAACTACAGAAATTGCTATTCCTACGAAAACAGTTCCAACTCCTTCTGCTTGGAATGCTGGTACTTTTTGTTCTTCAATACAAGATAATACTATTTATTTTCTATCAGGAATCAATGTTGTGAAATACGATGTAACAAACAATAAATTTGAAGAAAGTTTTATAGAAATTCCTGGTCAAGATACGACACCAAAGGAAACATATTATGGAGCAGGTTTAAGGATTGATCCGTTGACAAACGAACTAGTATTAACTACTATTGGTTCAGGTTGGGGAACTAATTCACAAATTAATTTTGTTCATAGATTTTCTGATAATGGAAGTCTTAAAAAATCTGTGAAATTAAGTGAATATTATTGGTTTCCTTCAATACCAGTTTTTCCAGATAATGCAGCACCAATTATTAATGATTTAGAGACGACTTATCATATCAATACAGCAACAACAATTGATTTGAAAGATAAAGTTTCTGATTTAGATAATTTATCAGCAGCAATTGTAAAAGATTTAGAAATCATTGAAAATGATGATGTAGCAGAAATTTCGATTAATGATAAGGAAGAATTAGTAATTAATCCATTAAAAAATGGAACAGCTAAAATCAAAATTTCTTTCAATTCGAATGGAAAAGTTGTTTCACAAAACATCACAATTTCATCAACTGTTTTAGGAACAAGTGATCTAAATAAATCATCAATTAATGTTTATCCAAATCCTGTTAGCAATGTATTGTTTATCGAAACAAATGAAGCTTCAAAAGCTGAAATTTTCGCTATTACAGGAGCTAAAATGACAGAGAAAACACTTCAAAAAGGGAAAAATCAATTAGATGTTTCTTCTTTACCAAAAGGTGTTTACATCATAAAAATTAACAATTCTACTTTCAAAGTAATCAAAAAGTAGTGTGTTATTTATTTGTGGAAAAAAGGTTGAGCATTGCTCGACCTTTTGTTTTTATTAAATATTTATTCCATACGTATTTTTTATTTCGGCCATCACAAAAGAGCTGTGCGTACTTCCGATGCTTTCTAAAGCGCCCAATTTATTGAAAACAAAATCTTGATATTGCTTCATATCCAAAACTTGTACTTTTAAGATAAAATCATATTCGCCCGAAATATTATAACATTCCACCACTTCATCAATCAACAAAATATCTTCTACAAGTTTATTCCCAATCGTGCGATCATGTTGTTTTAGCTTGATGCTGCAAAAAACCATAAAGCCTTTGTTCAGCTTTTCTGCATCCAAAACCGCTCTATAATTTTTGATATAACCTTGTTGTTCCAACCTTTTTATACGTTCAAAAACGGGTGAAGGAGATAAATTAACTAAAGCAGCAATTGCTTTTACTGTCAATTTCGAATCTTTTTGTAGAATTCTTAATAATTCTAAATCGGTTTGATCTAATGTTTCCATCCAAATAATATTCTTTTCAACACGATATTTTATCGTTGTTTAAGTGTTTTGTTTTGTAAAATTAGTCATAATAAGTAGTATAATCTTATTTTTTCAAGTTTTACAATCGTTTATTTTGTCTTGTTACATTTGTGAAGAAATAAACAACAAATTATTGGGGAATCGTGTGAGAATCACGAGCTGTCGCGCAACTGTAAGTAATGCAAATTACAAGTCAGATTACCAATAGAAACAAAAGATGATACTTTCGCGATTTGAAGTCTGTCTGTCAAAATAGGTTTACTATTTATCAACTCGCGTTTGTGTTTTTGAACATTAAAAAACAATCAAAATGCAAACACAAATTTTAGGTTATCCAAGAATTGGCGCTAACCGTGAACTAAAAAAAGCCTGCGAAAATTATTGGGCAGGTAAAATTGAACTACAAGCTTTATTGCAAACAAGCCGTACAATTACCAAACAAAATTGGGCATTGCAACAAGCTGCCGGAATTGATTTAATTCCGTGTAATGACTTTTCTTTTTACGATCAAGTTTTAGATTTTACGTTATCAGTTGGCGCAATTCCAGAGCGTTTCAATACAGTTGCTTTAAATAAAAAGAATACTGAATTAGACTTATATTTTGCGATGGCAAGAGGCTATCAAAAAGATAATTTAGATATTACAGCGATGGAAATGACAAAATGGTTTGATACCAATTACCATTATATCGTTCCAGAATTTGTAAAAAATCAAGAATTTAAATATTTCTCAAACTTAATTGTAAATGAATTTATCGCTGCCAAAAAAGAAGGTTTTAATCCAAAAACTGTTTTAATTGGACCGATTACGTATTTATTATTAGGAAAAGAAAAAGAAGAAGGATTTGATCGAATTGATTTAATTCAGAATTTATTGCCAGTTTACTTTGAAATTATTCATGATTTAATCAATCATGGAGCAAATACAATTCAGTTCGACGAACCTTTTTTAGCTTTAGATTTAGACGAAAAATCGAAAACGGCTTATCAAGAAGTTTACAAAAAAATAAGAAAAGAATTTCCTCAACTTACGATTCAGGTCGCAACTTATTTTGATGGATTGAAAGATAATACAGCTTTAGCAATCAATTTACCAATTGATATTTTGCATCTTGATTTGGTTCGAGACGAAAATCAACTTGATGAAATATTGAATCAAGCTCCTTCTCAATTAAAACTTTCTTTAGGTTTAGTTGATGGTAGAAATATTTGGAAAAATGATTTTCAAAAATCACTTTCAACGATAGAAAAAGTTGTGAACAAAATTGGAGAAAAACGAGTTATTATTTCAACATCTTGTTCATTATTACATTCACCTTGTGATTTAGATTTAGAAACAAACGAAAAAAATCTTCCGACTACAATTAAAGATTGGTTTGCATTTGCGAAGCAAAAATTAGAAGAAGTTGCTTTCTTAAAAAATTATTTTTCAAACCCGAATGACGAAAAATTGATTCAACAATATGAAGCGAATCAATTCTCTATTAATAATAGAAAAAATTCTCAATTAATTCATCAAACTCAAGTTAAAGAACGAGTAAATGCAATAAAAGATGAAGATTATAATCGTGCAAATAGTTTTGGAAACCGAAAAATTGTGCAACAAAATGTATTGAATCTTCCTCCTTTTCCTACGACAACAATCGGCTCTTTTCCACAAACGCAAGAGGTGAGAAGTTGGCGTGCGAAGTATAAAAAAGGGGAATTATCTGCCGAAGAATATGATACTTTATTGAAACAAGAAACGAAGCGTACGATAGAATGGCAAGAAGAAATTGGCATTGATGTTTTGGTGCATGGTGAATATGAGCGCAACGATATGGTGGAATATTTTGGTGAAAAATTAGCCGGATTTGTTTTCTCTAAAAATGGTTGGGTTCAGAGTTATGGAACGCGTTGTGTAAAACCGCCGATTATTTTTGGTGATGTTTATCGCCCAGTTCCAATGACGGTTTATTGGTCACAATATGCACAATCTATCACAGAACAAAAAGTAAAAGGAATGTTGACTGGTCCAGTTACGATTTTACAATGGTCTTTTGTTCGCGATGATCAGCCAAGATCTACGACGTGTAAACAAATTGCATTGGCGATTCGAGATGAAGTTTCGGATTTAGAAAAAGCTGGAATTAAAATTATTCAGATTGATGAGCCTGCAATTCGAGAAGGTTTACCATTAAGAAAAGATGAATGGCAAAATTATTTGAAATGGGCTGTTGATTCGTTTAAATTAGCCTCAAGTAATGTTGATAATTCTACGCAAATTCATACGCATATGTGTTATTCAGAATTCAACGATATTATTCAAAATATTGCTGATTTAGATGCGGATGTCATTACAATTGAATGTTCGAGAAGTCAGATGGAATTATTAAATGCTTTTTCAGATTTCAATTATCCAAATGATATTGGACCTGGAGTTTATGATATTCACTCGCCTCGCGTTCCGTCGAAAGAGGAAATGGTTGATTTGATAGAGAAAGCGGCAAAAGTTATTCCAGCAGATCAATTATGGGTAAATCCTGATTGCGGACTAAAAACGCGTCATTGGGAAGAAACCGAAAAAGCATTAATCGAAATGGTTGCGGCGACAAAAGAATTAAGAAAAATATATACGCCAAAAGCGATTTAAGCTTAACATCCTACTTTAATGACTTAATAAGTAGTGTTGTGTTATTTATTTGTGAAGAAAGGTTGAGCATTGCTCAACCTTTTGTGTTTTAATAATAATTTATCGTTCGTTTTACAACATATTTCAATTCTCCATTGATTGAAATAGAAGCTTTTATCCAATTATTTTTCGAATCATATTCATACGAAACTTGATAAGAAGTTAAAACAGTTTGTCCATTTCGGAAGGATTGTTTTTTGAAGTTTACAATTTCATTTTTCGAATCAAAATCAGCTTGATAAGCTAACGTTTTATTGGCGTCAAATGATTGTAATTTTGAAATGTTTCCATTCTCAAAAAACATTATTTTGCTCGAATTTCCAGCAATTTCTTCCTGAAAAATAGGTGTTTCTTTATCATAAATATAATACGATTTTCGCCCTTTTTTTCCATCAAAAGAAGTCATTTCATCCAAAACCAATAAACCATTTTTGTTATATGTCAAATTATTCTCACTAATCGTAGAACCTTCCACTTTTGTCGTGATTTTATCCAACTTATTCGAATAATTAAAAATCGTTTCATAACTCGATTTTGACGATTTCCCTTCAATATTTTCTGTCAAGTTTATCAACCGATTTTTATTGTCATAAACAAAGGTTTTGTCGGAAGCAATTCGTTTTGGATCTTCACCATTGTTAATAACTGTATTTGTCTGTTTATCAATAAAATTTGAGTTATTGTAGTCGTAATTAACATAGTTATAAACAGCTAATTTTCCTTGATAATCCAAATAATTTGTTCGCTTTGTTAACAATCCTTTTTGATTAAATTCTAACGAAATTTGATTGTAAAATTCATTCTCCAAAAAAGGTAAAGTTGTGGTATTTCCTTTTGCATCTGTTGCAGTTGAAGTCACTTTTTCAACCTTTCCTTTCAGATTAAAATCAGCTAAAGTTGTTTTAACTTCATAATCATTTGTCGAAATTTTTTGTGCAAAATTAGCTTGTGATGCAGCCAAACAAATTGTCGTTAAAATTATTTTTTTCATGTTTTGTTTAAAATTGATAAGCGATCTTAAAGTTAAGATTTAAATTGAAATCTGTAGAAGAACCTTCTTTTTTATAATGATTTTCTAAACCGCCCATAAAATCATCAAAAATTCGAGTATCAACACTTTCTAAATTTGTAACATTCGAATATTTTACATTTCTATTTTTTACACCCAAACCAACTTTTGGAATAAAAACTAATCCTTTATGAGTTGGAATAAAAATATTGTAATTGATATTCAATCCATATTTTATTCGTTTATAATCGGCTTCGTCATACGAATATAAATACGAAAAATTTTGAGCATCATTTCGGTAATATTCACCATTTTCAAGATGATCGGTGTGATGAATATAGAAAAACTCGGAAGAAATAAGATGTTTTACTCGTCTGTTTTCGCTTAGATTGATAAAAAATTCTGGTCGAATCTCAAAAAGTTGATAATCTTCGTTGATTTTATATTTTGGTTTGTGGCTAACAGGAATGCTATGATAACTTCCGTAGCCAATTTCAGAGCCAATCCAATAACGCTCGTTCAGTTTATAGATGTATCCAAAAGTCCATCTTGGAGGCGATAAAGCTGCTGAAAGAACGCTAAAAGTGATGACATTTTTGCGTTCATCGTTTGATTTTTCTTGTGCAGAAATCAATTGTCCAAAACCAATGACGAATAAAAAAAGTAAAAAATTCTTTTTCATATAAATAGTGTTTAAAAGAAAGAGAATCATTTACTTAAAAGGTTGCGTGAACCAAGATTATTTTGAAGTTAATTATTTCTTCAATTCATACCAAAAGCAATCCAAATCCCACATGTCCAGATGAAAAGTTTCAGTGACTTCGAAACCTATTTTTTCTAAAACATTTCTTGATGCTGCATTTTCTGTATGTGTTATGGCATTTAGTTTAAAATCAATCATATTTTCGTTATAAAAATCCATGCAAGCTTTCGCAGCTTCTGTTGCATAACCTTTTCCCCAAGTTTCTTTACGGTAACGATAACCAAAATCTAAGAAATCAAATCGATTATTCATCGCCTCTTTTTCGGTCATGTATTTAAAACCAGTCCAACCAATCATTTTTCCCGATTCTTTCTCTATAACAGCCACTCGTCCATGTCCAAGTTCGTTGTATTGAATCAATAAGTTTTCGATGATTTCTCTTGTTTCATCAATCGTTTTAATTGGTTGATTTTTCAGAAATGTATGCACTTCTGGTTGAGAATCCATCTCATAAAAATCCTGCAAATCATCCATCGTAATTGGACGAATTATTAAACGCTCCGTTTCTAAAGTTGGTAAATATTTCATATTTATTGAGTTAAGAATAATCTTTATTGTAAATCAGATTAAATTATTTTTATATTTACAGCTAATCTATTACTAAAATACATAAAATGAAACAACAAAAAGTATCTAATGCTTTTATAGCAGCTTCTTGGATTGCTTTAGGCTCGGGAATGATTGGATATATTATTGGATTGACGCGCGCCGAAATGGAATTAAACGAGAAAGGTTATTACTTTACCGTTCTTTTATTTGGACTTTTCGCAGTAGTATCTTTGCAAAAAGCTGTTCGAGATCGATTGGAACAAATCCCTGTAACCGATATTTATTACGGAATTTGTTGGTTTGGAACTATTGCTTCAATCACGCTTTTAATCATAGGTCTTTGGAATGCAACAATCTTACCTTCGGAGAAAGGTTTCTATGCATTTGCTTTTTTATTGGCAATTTTTGGGGCTATTGCTGTGCAAAAAAATACAAGGGACAATATGGCTAATTAATATGTTTTGGGCGTTCCCTACGGGCGGGCTTTTCGTTACAATCTTTGCTATTCAGCAAAGGATTTTCACTACAATCCCTAACGCAAAATAAAAGTAAAAGCCTCGCAATTGCGAGGCTTTTACTTTTATTTTTGAAACCGTCAATTCGAGTGAAATTCTGAAAGAATTTAGTATCGAGAATAAGGTTTTAAAATTCTGTTCTCGATACAATTTTTATACATTTCATTTCTAAAAATCACTCGAACTGACGAATTTTATCCAACGATATTAATGATTTTTCCAGGAACAATAATAATGTTTTTCGGTGTACGATCACCCAATTGTTTGATGGTACGTTCGTCATTCATTACAATTTCTTGAATTTCATCTTTTGACAACGATAAAGGTAATTCTAACAAGAATTTCATTTTACCATTGAATGAAACTGGATATTCTTTTGCATCTGCAACTAACCATTTTTCTTCGAAAACAGGAAAATCTGCATGCGCAATTGATGTTTCATGACCTAATTTTGACCATAATTCTTCTGCAATATGCGGTGCATAAGGCGAAATAATAATTGCCAAAGGCTCTAAAATTGCACGTTTAGTTGTTTTTAATTTTCCTAATTCATTTGCTGCAATCATAAAAGTAGAAACCGATGTATTAAAAGAGAAATTGTTTACATCTTCGTCCACCTTTTTGATGGTTTGATGCAACACTTTCATTTCTTCTTTTGTTGGCTCATCTTCTGAAACGAAGAATGTTTCTTCTGCTCCTGAATGATACAATCTCCAGAATTTTTTCAAGAATGAATAAACGCCAGATAAACCTTGTGTATTCCATGGTTTAGATTGCTCAACTGGACCTAAAAACATTTCGTATAAACGTAAAGAATCTGCTCCATATTGATTACAAATATCATCAGGATTTAAAACATTGTAATAAGATTTTGACATCTTTTCAACCTCGCGTCCTGTGATGTATTTACCATCCTCTAAGATAAATTCTGCATTAGCAAAATCTTCTCTCCAAGTTTTGAATTTTTCTGTATCTAATTCGTCGCCTCCATCTTTTAACAACTTAACATCAATACGGATTGGAGTTGTTTCATGCTGATCTTTCAAAGATTTGGAAACAAAAGTATTTGTTCCATTAATTCTATATGCATAAGCGGTCATTCCCAAAATCATTCCTTGGTTAATCAGTTTTTTTGCATATTCATCTGTAGGAACGAATCCTTTATCAAACAAGAATTTTTGCCAAAAACGAGAATACAACAAGTGACCAGTCGCGTGCTCAGATCCACCCATGTACAAATCTACATTTTGCCAATAATCAACCGCTTCTTTTGATACAAACTCGTTGTCATTTTTTGCATCCATGTAACGTAACCAATACCAAGAAGAACCTGCCCAACCTGGCATAGTGTTCAATTCGATAGGGAAAATTGTTTCATTGTTGATTAAACTATTGTCTACAACTTCGTTTGTTGTTGTATCAAAAGCCCATTTTGTCGCACGTCCTAATGGTGGCTCACCATCTTTTGTTGGCAAATATTCGTCAACTTCTGGTAAAATAATTGGCAATGCTGCTGTTGGAATTGTATAAGGCATTTCGTCTTTGAAGTAAACCGGAACCGGCTCTCCCCAATAACGTTGACGAGAGAAAACTGCTTCGCGTAAACGGAAGTTTGTTTTTCCTTGTCCAAAACCTTTTTCTTCTAAAGCTTCAATTGCTTTTGCAACCGCTTGTTTATAATCTAATCCGTTTAAGAAATCAGAATCTTGTAATTCGAATCCACCTTTTTCTGTAAAAGCAGCTTCAGAAATATCTTTTCCTTTGAAAATATTAATAATTGGTAAATTGAAATGATTTGCAAAAGCAAAATCACGTTCGTCACCAGCTGGAACAGCCATTACAGCACCCGTTCCATAAGAAGCTAATACATAATCACCAATCCAAATCGGAAGTTGTTTTCCTGTGAAAGGATGAATGGCATAAGCGCCCGTAAATTCTCCCGTAATATTTTTAGCATCTGCTAAACGATCACGCTCCGAACGTTTTGAAGTATAATCGACATAAGAATCAACTTTTCCTTTGTGCTCTGTAGTTGTAATTTGAGATACCAAAGGATGCTCTGGCGCTAAAGTCACATAAGAAACACCGAAAACAGTATCAGGACGAGTTGTAAATACTTCAATTTTAGCATCGTCGAAATTAGAAATTAGAAATTCGATACTTGCTCCAGTCGATTTACCAATCCAGTTTTTTTGTGATTCTTTGATTGGATCTGGCCAATCTAATTTATCCAAACTAGTTAACAAACGATCTGCATAAGCCGTGATACGCATCATCCATTGTGTCATTTTTTTTCGCACAACAGGGAATCCTCCACGTTCAGATAATCCGTTAATTACTTCGTCATTCGCTAAAACAGTTCCTAAATCTGGACACCAGTTTACTTCTGCTTCTGCTAAGAAAGTTAAACGATATTTTAATAAAATTGCTTGTTGTTCTTTTTCAGAATAGGCATTCCATTGCTCTGCTGTAAAGATTTCGATATCATCATCCGCCACAGCGTTTACATTCGCATTACCTTCAGTTTTGAATGTTTCAACTAATTTTGAAATAGATTCAGCTTTATCAGTTGAATTATCATAATAAGAATCAAATAATTGATTGAAAATCCATTGTGTCCATTTATAATATTCAGGTTCTGAAGTTCTGATTTCACGATCCCAATCGTATCCCAAACCAATTTTTTTCATTTGGTTTTCGTAACCAGCAATCACATTTCCTTGTTTATCAACACCACCTTCGATATTCGTTGTTGTTGTAATCGCAGGATGTTGACCAGTTTGAATCGCATATTGTTCCGCAGGCAAACCAAAAGAATCGTAACCCATTGGGTGTAAAACGTTGAAACCCTTTAATTTTTTGTATCGAGAATATATATCAGACGCAATGTATCCAAGTGGATGACCTACGTGTAATCCTGCTCCAGAAGGATAAGGAAACATATCTAATACGTAAAATTTAGGTTTTTCTGATTGATTTTCAGCTTTGAACGTCTTGTCTTCAATCCAAAATTTTTGCCATTTTGGTTCGATTTCATTCGGATTATATTGCATTATTGGAAGTTATATTAAAATTAAATTTATGCAAATTTACATTTTTTATGTATCTTTTAGGATAGAATGGCGATATTTGTACATTAACAATCAACAACTAAACCAAATCCATGAAAAAAGAATTGATATTATATTATATCGGTATCCTTATTTTTTTTACTGTCCTTATTTTTTCTGTTCGTCATATTGTAAATACAACACGTATTTTTGTGGGGTACGAAGATGGTTTTAATCCTATTAATATCAAATGGAATTTTGATAAAAAGGATTCAACACTTCGTGTCAAAGATCCTATTTATGTCAGAAGTGATTATTATTTGATTGATTATAAAGACAAAGCATTCTTAAAAAAAGATACAGTTCTTTATGCTGAACTTTTTGAGGATTCATTGGCTGTAAAAGGAAATGTATTGAATTTGAAACCTCCTTATTTTTTGTGGAAAGAGGCAAAAAACGACACGTTGAAAGTTTTTAAACACAACATTACCTTGAAGTTTACGAAGCGAGAATAGTATTAAGCTTTCTGTAAATAGAACGAAAAAGTAGAGCCTTTTCCTATTTTACTTGTCACATAAATTTTCTGTTTATGAGCTTCTAAAATATGTTTTACAATTGCCAAACCTAATCCAGATCCACCATTGTTACGATTTCGAGATTTATCAATTCGATAAAAACGTTCGAAAATTCGGTCAATGTCTTCTTGTTTTATCCCAACGCCTTGATCTTTTATTGAGATTTGAATTTTATCATCATATTCTTCAAAATCGATGTCAATTTCTGTATTTGGATTAGAATAATTGATGGCGTTTACGATCAAATTGATTAAAACCTGTTGAATTTTCTGAATATCACCTACAACTTTTATTGGTTGATGAATAGGATAATTTAGAGAAATTTTGATGTTATTTTTTTCAGCTTTAATTTCTAATAAATCAATAACGTCTTGTACAAGCGCCGTCAAGTTGAAAACTGAAAATTCGATATTGATTCGTCCACGTTCAAGCTCTGCAATCATGTCCAAATCTTTGACCAAATAAATCAATCGATCAACCGATTTATTGATTCGGTTTAAGTATTTATCGCGAATAGATTCATCTTCAACTCCACCTTCAATCAAGGTTAATAAATATCCCTGAACTGAAAAAAGGGGCGTTTTTAATTCATGCGAAATATTTCCAAGAAAATCTCTTCTGTAATTTTCTCTCTCATTCAAAACATCAATTTCTTTGGATTGATCTTCTGTAATTGTAGAAATTTTTTGAGAAAGTTCTTCAAAATCCATTGTGCTGGATTGAAATTGTGGAATATTTTTCGAGATTTCAGTAAAATCTTTTCTTCGTTGATTTTTTAAAGAAAACCAATAAAATATTGATAATCCAATCAATAAAAGAAGCATTAAACTAATGAAAAATAGTTTTTCTTGGAGAATAAAATCAATATTTCCAAACCATAAAAAAGAGAACAAAACAAATCCTAAAGCCAAGAATAATGTACTGAGAAAGGCAAATAGAAAGATGTTTTGAACTTTGAAAGTTGAAGCCATTACGAGCTTTTAGTCATTTATTTTGTATCCAATTCCTTTGATTGTAGAGAAACGATCGTTCCCAAATTTTTCGCGTAATTTGCGCATATGTACGTCAATTGTACGTCCGCCAACTACAACTTCATTTCCCCAAACTTTCTCCAAAATTTCTTCACGTTTGAAAACACGTTCTGGATTTGAAGCTAATAAAGCAATCAATTCAAATTCTTTTCGAGGTAACAAAAAGTCTTGTCCTTGGTAATTTACTTTATAGGTTTCGCGGTTAATCTCGAAATTATTCAATTTGATGAATTCGTCTTTTGCCGCTTCGTTAGGTTGTTTTAATTTCAATAAAGCATTTAGTTTACTAATTAAAACTTTTGGTTTGATAGGCTTTAAAATATAATCATTTGCACCAGCATCATAGCCAGCTAATTGAGAAAAATCTTCGGCACGAGCAGAAAGAAAAACGACCAAAGTATCTTGAAAAGAATCTAATTTTCTCAACTCTGCACACATTTCCATTCCGTCCATTTGTGGCATCATTACATCTAATAGAATCAAATCTGGGCGAAAAATTTTGGCGTGTTTCAAACCTTCTAATCCGTTTTGAGCTGTTTCTACTTCAAAACCTTCTTTTTTTAAGTTGTAACCAATGAATTCTAAGATATCTGGTTCGTCGTCAACTAATAAAATTTTAATGTTCTTCATAATTGTTTGTAATAACTAAATAAAATTAGTCGATGTAAAATTAAGCTTAAATTTTAGGAGAAATTAGGTAAAAACATTTCTTAACATTCATTTAAAGTTACGATAATTTCATAACAATTACCTAACAAAACCTTTACAATTTCTAAAAATGTTTTTCATTGGATTGCAGCAACTTTGCCATCAAACAAACACGAATTATACAATCGCAATGAAACGCAATTTAACTTTACTTTTATTATTAGGTTCGGCAGCACTTTTTGCACAGACTAATATTAAATTAGAAGGAACTTTATTTGATCAAAAAACAAACCAACCACTTTCTGAAAAAACTTTTGTGGTTGAAGGATTAAATATTCAAGCAAAAACAGACGATAAAGGTCACTACGAAATTTCTGTTCCAGATGATACGTATCAACTGGATATTAAAGTAGACGGTTATCAATCTGTTTCTCAAAATTTATCAGATTCGAATACATTAAATATGTATTTGAAACCAGAAGATTTAAAAGATACAAAGATTGATTTATCAACTGCTGTTGTAACAGGTAGAAAAGATAAATCTGGAGAAGCTTCTTTACTTAATATACAGAAAAAATCTGTAAAAATGGTGGAGAATATTGGTGCAGCAGAATTGGATCGTAAAGGTGTAAGTGATGCGGCTTCGGCAGTTGCGAAAATGGCTGGTGTAACGAAACAAGAAGGAACAGGAGACGTTTTTGTACGTGGATTGGGAGATCGTTATAATTATACTTCATTGAATGGTTTACCAATTCCGTCAGAAAATCCTAGTAACAAGAATGTTAAATTGGATTTATTTCCAACAGACGTTATTGATTATATTTCGTTGAGCAAAACATTCAATGTAAGAATGATGGCTGATTTTGGAGGAGCAAATATCGATATTGAATCAAAATTATACGAAGGAAATGGTTTATTAGAAATCGGAACAGGATTAAATTTAAATTCTAATGCGATTACAAATAAAAATTTCAATTTGCAAGATGGACCAAATTGGTTTGGTTTTCAAAAAACAAAAATTCCAGCAAATGCAACAACTGGATATCACTTTACAAATAGTTTCAATCCGCAATCTAAATCTGCTGTAGCAGGAGGTTTCAATATAAAAGGAGGAAAAAGTTACAAGTTTGAAAACGGAGCAAAATTCGGATTCTTTGCAACAGCTGCTTTTGATAACTCAGCTCAAAGTATCGAGAAAGGTTTAGCTCGTTCTGTTGATGCTCAAGGAAATAATTTGAAAGGTTTCAACGATTATACAAAAGATAGTTATAATACGAATACAACAGGAATGGTTAATTTGTATTATGATTTTAATCCAAATAATAGATTAAGAGCAAATAGTATTTTTATTAATAACACTTCTCAAAGTTTACAAGAATATAAAGGATTTATTAGAGATTTAGCGGAAGATAATAATGGATTTATTCGTCGCGGAACTTACGAAAGAAACCAAGTTTTTGTCAATCAATTATTAGGAGATCACAGATTAGATGATAAATCTGAGTTTCATTGGGGCGTTTCTTACAATACAGTGAAACAAGATATGCCAGACCGTTTACAAAATACAATGCGTTTGGATAAGCAATCTGGACAATATGTGTTAGCTTCTCAAGATGCTTCGTTAAGTAACCGTTATTATCAAAATCTTAATGAGAACGAGGTTTCTGCGAACTTGGAATATAATCGCGTTTTTGGTGGAGATTTGAAAGACTATAAAGCTAAAATTTCTATTGGATACCAAGGTAGACATAAAGAAAGAGATTTTGAAGCGAATCAATTTAACTTCAAAATTTTGAGAAGTGGAATTCAAGTTGACCCAAATAATTTAGATGCTTTCTTCAATCAATCAAATTATGGTTCAGGTTTCGAAATCACAACGTTTGATATCAAATCTGACGGAAGCTACAGATCTCAAGTTTACAGTGGACAAAAAGATATACAAGTAGGTTTTGCTGAGGTAGAATATAATTTTACAGATCGATTAACAGCAGTTTTGGGCGTTCGTGCAGAATATCTTAAACAAAGCATCGATTGGTACACAGCTTTATCACAAGGTAAAAACTCATTCGATCAATTCGAATTATTACCAAGTTTGATGTTACGTTATAAATTAACAGATAACCAAAACTTACGTTTTGCAACATCTAAAACATATACACTTCCTCAATTTAAGGAAACAGCTATGTTTGTTTATGAAGATGTGACAGAAACTTTCCGTGGAAATCCAATGTTGTATCCATCGACAAATTATAATGCAGATATTAAATGGGAATGGTTTCCGAAAAGTGGAGAAGTAATTTCTTTGGGAGGTTTCGGAAAATATATTCAAGACCCAATCAATACAACAACAATTGCTTCATCATCTAATGATATTTCCTATGCAAATACAGGAGATTGGGGATATGCAGTTGGTGCAGAATTAGAGGTTAGAAAAGCAATTTTAGATAATAAAATATCGAATCCAGAACAATTAACAGTTGGGTTTAATGGTGCTTATATGTATTCTAATCAAGAATTAAACAATGAAAAAGTATACAAAGAAACATTGTTTAATGGACAACGAATCAATACCAATTTTACAAATGCAGAAGATGCATTTACAGGAGCTTCTAAGTTTATTACAAATGCAGATTTATCTTATTCTAAGAAATGGGCAAGTGGAGGAAGCGTAATGGCAACAGTGGCTTACAACTATTTCTCTGATCGTATTTATGCGCTTGGAACTGAAACAAGAGGAAATCAAGTAGATAAAGGATTTAGCACATTAGATTTCATTTTACGTTCAAAATTGAATAAAAATATCGGAATCAATTTTTCTGCTAAAAACTTATTAAACCCTACAATAGACCGTGTACAAGAGAATTTGAATGGAGATGTAAAAACATTAAGTTATAAAAAAGGAATGAACTTCGGTTTATCTGTTAACTATCAATTTTAAAAACAAAATAAAACAAACACAATAAAACATTTAATTATGAAAAAATCAATTTTAAAACTATTTTTAGTAGGAGCATTTTCTACATTAGCCTTAACAAGCTGTAGTAATAACGACGATAACGGAGATATCGATACAAATCCTTCTGGCTTTGTTGCGAATCCTGCTGATTTTAAAGGTGAATTAAAAAGTGGAGATAAAATTACTTTAGATCCATCAAAAGTATATTATTTAACAGGGAAAATTCAGGTTAACGACGGTGCTGAATTAACAATTCCTGCTGGTACACAAATTGTTGCAAACGGTGGTACATCTTCTTATATTGCAGTAGCACAAGGTGGTAAAATATTTTCTAACGGAACTTCTGCTAAACCAGTTGTATTTACATCAGACAAAAAAGCACCAGGTTCTTGGGGTGGAGTAGTTTTATGTGGTAAAGCACCAATTAACAAAGCAAAAACAGCTACTGCTGAGGTTTCTGAATTAACATATGGTGGTGATGTTGCAAATGATAATTCTGGTACAATAACATATACTCGTATTGAATATGCTGGAGCTATTTATAATTCTGAAAAAGAGTTTAATGGACTTTCTTTATTCGGTGTAGGTAACGGAACTAAAATTGAATATGTACAAATGTATGCAGGTTCTGATGACGGAATCGAATTCTTTGGTGGAACTGTTAATACAAAATATATCGTATCAAATGAAAACGAAGATGATCAATTTGACTGGACAGAAGGTTGGGTTGGTACAAACGAATATTGGTACGGAAAAGAAGGTCGTAGTAAAGGAAATAGAGGTATAGAGGCTGATAACAATTCAAGTAATCATACTTTAACTCCAATTGCAAATCCTACAATTAGATATGCTACTTTAATCGGTTTAGGTAAAGATTATGTAGGAGAAGGAGAAAATCAAGCAATGAAATTACGTGTTGGTACAAAAGGAAAATTTGAGAATTTTGTTTTAGCAAACTGGGCTAAAGGTATCGATATCGAGCATGATGCTACAATTTCTTGGATTCCGAATGATTTATTTTTGAAAAACGTTCAATTCATAAACGTTGGAGTAGAAGCTACAGGTAAATCTTCTGCTGGTACTGCTGTAGATGTATCAAAAGCTTATGCAAAAGCAGATAATACTGGAGCTGGAAATGGTGTAGATACACCAACTTGGGCAAAAGGATGGACAGTAGGTCTATAATTAAATCCATATAAAGAAAAAACTTTTCTTATAAAAAAGTTCTTCGTGTTTGTAAATCGCTTTTTTGGGTTCTCCAAAGAAGCGATTTTCTTCTATTATAACTATTTTATTTTAAGTCATTAAAAATAGTTATTTAGAAAAATTCCACGTAAGCTAAACTATTTGTACATTTGCAGAACAATAACAGTTGATAACAATGGCATTAACAGAACAACAATTAGATTCGATTGGAGAAAAATTGGTTGAAAAATTCAAAACAGTTTACGATCCTGAGATTCCAGTTGATATATATGAATTGGGATTGGTTTACGATGCACAGGTGAATGCAGATGGTGAAGTAAAAGTTACCATGACCCTTACATCTCCAAACTGTCCTGTGGCTGAAAGTTTACCTGTAGAGGTAGAACAGCGCGTAGAAGAGATAGAATATGTAACGAAATGTTACGTAGAAATTACGTTCGATCCACCTTGGGATAGAGATATGATGAGCGAAGAAGCAAAATTCGAATTAGGAATGTTATAACTTAACATTCCTAATTTTTTTTGTATCTTAATCCAACAAATTCAAAACACTAAAACTTATGGGATATTTAGGCGTGATCGTTTTTCTTGGAATTATTTTCCTTTTTTTATTCGTCTTTACAGTAAAACAACAAACTGCGGTTGTTATTGAGCGTTTCGGGAAATTTAATAGTATTCGTAACCCAGGATTACAATTCAAAATTCCGATTGTAGACAGAATTGCTGGAAAAATGTCTCTTAAAATTCAACAATTAGATGTTGTTGTCGAAACGAAGACAAAAGATGATGTATTTGTTCGATTGAAAGTTTCTGTTCAATATCAAGTCATCAAAACTCAAGTTTATGATGCATTTTACAAATTAGATAATCCTTATACACAAATAACTTCTTTCGTTTTTGACGTTGTTCGAGCTGAGGTTCCAAAACTTCGTTTAGATGATGTTTTCGAGAAGAAAGATGATATTGCGGTTGCTGTAAAAAGTGAATTGCAAGAAGCTATGAATTCATATGGTTACGAAATTGTCAAAACGTTGGTAACCGATATTGATCCAGATGAGCAAGTAAAACATGCGATGAACCGTATTAATGCAGCTGAACGTGAAAAATTAGCGGCGCAATATGAAGGTGATGCTGCACGTATTTTGATTGTAGAAAAAGCAAGAGCCGAAGCAGAATCGAAGCGTTTGCAAGGACAAGGTATTGCGGATCAACGTCGTGAAATTGCAAAAGGTTTATTAGAATCGGTTGATGTATTGAATGGAGCAGGAATTACGTCGCAAGAAGCTTCTGCGTTAATTGTGGTGACGCAACATTATGATACATTGCAAGCGATTGGAGAAAAATCTGGAAGCAAATTAGTTTTGTTACCAAATTCGCCAACTGCCGCTTCGGAAATGCTGAATACAATGGTTACTTCGTTTACAGCAGCACATGAATTGAATGAGCATCAAATAACAAAAGAAGACAATCCAACTCAACGAAAAAATAAACCAAATCAAGGTGATTCGTTTACTTTTCCAGAACATCCTTAGAAAAATGTAATGAGTAAAATTCTTAATAGTAAAGTAATAATATTTGTTTTCTTACTAATAGTTTTTTATTTATTATTCTGTAAAATTGATTTTACAAATGGACAAAATCAAACTGAATTAGATTATTCTGTAAATATTATTTCTAATAAAAATTATAAAGATGATAGAGTAATATCAGTATTTTTTACAATTATAGGGAATAATCCAGAAACGAATAAACTCGATACTTTTAATGATGGTAGATGGTTTTCAAGTGTGAGTGATTCAATCGAAAAAGGAGATACAGTTTTTAAAATGAAAGGAAAAGACTATTTTTTAATTAAAAAGAAGAATTACATTTTAAAAATTAATTTAGAAAAGAATCAACAAGGAAAATTTATAGAAGTTTTAAAGAGATAATTATCAAAAGTAAAAGCCACTTCATCGAAGTGGCTTTCTAATATCTCAATACTTATATCTAAAATCTAAGTCTATCCAACCTGAACACCGTTTGGCGTTTGTTCTTCTGGATTTACGAACGTTAATTTTCCGTCTGCTTTATCAGCGAATAATAACATTCCGTTCGATTCGATTCCACGAATTTTACGAGGCGCTAAATTTGCTAAAACTATTGCTTGTTTTCCAACGATTTCTTCTAACGTAAAATGTTCTGCAATACCAGAAACAATTGTACGAACGTCCATTCCTGTATCTACTTTTAGTTCGAATAATTTGTCTGCTTTTTCAACTTTTTTCGCTTCTAAAATAGTTCCGATACGGATATCCATTTTTTGGAAATCATCAAAAGAAATCAATTCTTTTTGAGGTTCTGCGTTTGGATTTGTCATATTATTTTTGACTTTACTTTCGTTTAATTTATTGATTTGTGCTTCGATGGCTTCGTCTTCAATTTTTGCAAAAATTAATTCAGATTGTCCTAATTGATGTCCAGCTTTTACAAATTCGTCTGTTGATTCTAAATCATCCCAACTCATTTTTTCTACATTCATCATAGCCAACATTTTTTCAGAAGCGAATGGAATAAATGGTTCTCCTAATTGTCCTAATGCAGCAGCAATTTGCGTCGCAGCGTACATTATTCCTTTTACAGCTTCTGGATCATCACCTTTTTTCCAAGGTTCTTGCGCTTGTAAAAATTGATTTCCAAGACGAGCCAAATTCATATATTCTGTCAACGCAGCACGGAATTCATATTTATCTAAATGATCACCAATGCGCTTTGCAAAATATTTGATTTCAGTTAATTCTTCAAATTCAATTGTTTTTGAAGGAACAATTCCTTCGTAATATTTGTGAGAAAGAACCATTACACGGTTGATAAAGTTTCCTAAAATTCCAACTAATTCAGAATTATTCTTCGTTTGGAAATCTTTCCACGTAAAGTTATTGTCTTTATTCTCAGGCATATTTGCCGTCAACACATAACGCAATGTATCTTGTTGATTCGGGAAATCTTCTAAATATTCGTGTGCCCAAACTGCCCAATTACGAGAAGTTGAGATTTTATCATCTTCTAAATTCAAGAATTCATTTGCAGGAACATTATCAGGCATAATGTAATCGCCATGCGCTTTCATCATTGTTGGGAAAATGATACAGTGGAAAACGATATTGTCTTTTCCGATGAAATGAACCAATTTCGTTTCTTCGTTTTGCCAATAATCTTTCCAATTTTTACCGTTTTTCTCTGCCCATTCTTGCGTGAAAGAAATGTAACCAATCGGTGCATCAAACCAAACATACATTACTTTTCCTTCAGCTCCATCAACAGGAACAGGAATTCCCCAGTTCAAATCGCGTGTCATTGCACGAGGTTTCAAACCATCGTCTAACCAAGATTTTACTTGACCATAAACACTCGATTTCCAATCATTTTTGTGACCTTCTAAAATCCATTTTGATAAGAAATCTTGATATTGATCCAATGGTAAATACCAGTTTTTTGTTTCTTTTCTGATTGGCGTATTTCCAGATAAAGCAGAACGAGGATTAATCAATTCTTCTGGGCTTAATGTAGAGCCACATTTTTCACATTGATCGCCGTAAGCATCAGGATTTCCACATTTCGGACATTCACCACGAATGTATCGATCCGCTAAAAATTCGTGCGCATCTTCATCGTAAAATTGTTCCGTAACATCTTCTGTAAACTTGTTGTTATCATATAACGTTTTGAAGAAATCTTGAGCAACTTCTCTGTGTTTATCAGATGTTGTACGAGAATAAATATCGAACGTCACACCAAAATTAGCCAATGTATTTTTGATGTTCTCGTGGTAACGATCAACAATATCTTGAGGCGTAACGCCTTCTTTTTTGGCACGAATTGTAATTGGAATACCATGTTCGTCAGAACCTCCAATAAATGCTACATCTTTTCCTTTTCTTCGTAAAAAACGCGCATAAATATCAGAAGGAACGTAAACACCTGCCATATGACCAATGTGCAATGGTCCGTTAGCATAAGGTAAAGCCGCTGTAATTGTATATCTTTTTGGTTGACTCATTTGCTTAAAATCTATAAGCGACAAAGATACGATTTGTTGTTTGTTTTGTTAAAACCTTTTTCTAATTTTATAAGGTTAATCTATTGATGGAGGAATGAATATTAGGAAAGAGGAGAAAAGCGATTATGAACAAGTTTTTAAATTGATTGAAAAGGCTTTTGAAAATGAAGAATATAGTGATCATCGTGAACAATTTTTAGTTGAACGATTACGAAATTCTGATGGTTTTGTTCCTGATTTGTCTATTGTTTTTGAAATGAATGGACTTACTGTTGGTTATATTTTATTGACAAAGATTAAAATTAATCATTCAGACTTTTCTTACGATTCTTTAGCGCTCGCTCCTGTAGCGGTTTTACCTAATTATCAGGGAAATGGAATTGGTGGTCATTTAATAGAATTTGCGCATAAGAAAGCGAGAGAATTAGGTTTTGAATCGATTATTTTGTTAGGTCATCCAACTTATTATCCTAAATTTGGTTACAGAAAAGCATCTGACTTTGATATTCAATTACCTTTTGATGTTCCAGATGAAAATTGTATGGCAATTGAGTTGGAGGAAGATGCGCTGAAAAATGTAAATGGAATGGTAGAATATCCGAAAGAATTCTATCAATAATTAAAATATTTCCTATGGAAGAAAAAGCTGTTGTAACACCAGATGAGGTGGTAACGGATACAATTACGAATTTATTTACGTATGCTAATTATTTTTTGGTTGCAGCGCTTGTTGTGTTGTTAACGTATATGACGATTCGTGATTTTAAGAAAAAACAACGCGAAAAGAAATTGTCACAAGAACGTGAATCGTACAACAATCAGTTTGATAACGAAGACGAAAAAGAAGAATTATAAATCATAAAAATAGCCACCCAATTTTGAGTGGCTATTTTGTTTATATCAATTTAATTATTGACCTTCTTCTTCAGGAATTTCATAGTTTTCGCCTACGCTTTCACTACCACTTCCTTCGATAATTGGACCTGGATCATACATTTCATCATATTGATGGAATCCGTATGTATTCGAACAATCCCAGTGTTTTTCAATGTCCTTAGGTTTGTCAAATTTATCTCCAGCTGTTACGCCAAATTTTCCTCCTTCTTTGTAAACGCCTTGCATATAGTAAGCCCAAATAGGTAAAGCTGTATTGGCTCCTTGTCCTGTGGCTGTACTTGCAAAGTGAGCAAATCGGTCTTCTGCAGCAACCCAAACTCCAGTAACTAAATTTGGTGTTAATCCCATAAACCAACCATCAGAGTTATCGTTTGTTGTACCTGTTTTACCAGCAATTTCGGCAGTCATTCCGTAGCGATTTCTTAATCTCGCACCAGAACCTCTATCTACAACACCTTTCATCAAATCAATCATAGTGTACGCTACGTTTTCATTAACAACTTCTCGTGTTTGTGGCGTATAATCTTTGATAACTTTTCCTTGCTTATCTTCTATTCTTAAGATTAATTGCGGTTTAATGTAAATACCACCATTTGCAAATGCACTCATCGCACCAACCATCTCATATAAAGATAAATCGGCAGAACCTAATGCAATTGTAGGATCTTTTACGATAGGAGATTCAACTCCAAGGTCACGAGCCATTTGAATTACAGGTTCTTCACCTGTTTGCATAATCAAACGTGCAGCGACAATATTTGTAGAATAAGCTAATGCAGTTCTTAAATCTTGAGATCCACCATATTTACCGTTAGTATTTCGAGGAGACCATTTTCCTGGAATTCTCTCATTAGAAACGGTATGACAAGGTGTTAATCCTAATTGATTAATCGCTGTTGCATAAACAAACGGTTTGAACGTAGAACCTACCTGACGACGCGCTTGTTTTACGTGGTCAAATTTGAAATAATTCCAATCGATTCCTCCAACCCAAGCTTTGATTGTTCCATCTTTTGGATCCATTGACATCAAACCAGCTTGTAAAATATGTTTGTGATATTCGATTGAATCCATCAATGTTTTCCCTTTTTTGTACTGAATTCCGTTCCATGTAAAGAACTGAACAGAGTCGCGAGGTGTATTGAAAACAGTTTCGATTTCAGCTTCAGATTTTCCTTCGGCTTTCATCTTTTTATACAAATCTGTACGAGCCATTGCTTGCTTAAAGATTTGTGTTCTTTTTGCAGCAGAAATATTATAAAATGGTGCTAAACTACGTCCACGTTGCTCTCCAAAGAATTGATCTTGTAAAACTTTTAATTGTTTTTTAACCGCTTCTTCAGCTAAATTTTGCATTCTTGAGTCTAACGTTACATAGATTTTTAAACCATCTTTTTCAAGGTTATATGATTTTCCTGTTTCTTTCTCATAATCAACCATCCATTGCTGAATTTCCTTTCTCAAAGCAGATTTGAAATATGCTGAATGTGATTCATCATGCTGCATAATATCTTGTTTATCTGTAACCAATGGTGTAGCTTTTGCAGCTTCCCCTTCAGCTTGAGAAATTTTGTTGTATTTCATCATTTGATCTAATACAAGATTTCTTTTTTCTGTAGATAATGCAGGATTTTTTACAGGGTTGAATTTTACAGGATTTTGAAACATTGAAACCAATGTTGCAGCTTCATCTAAGTTTAATTCTTTTGTTGTTTTGTTGAAATAAACTTTAGAAGCAGATTCAATACCTTTTGCACCATAGATAAAGTCAAACTTATTGAAGTACATCGCAATGATTTCTTCTTTTGTATACAATTTTTCTAATTGAACAGATGTTACCCATTCTTTTAGTTTTTGTAAACCACGTTTCACTTTATTAGAAGAAGGATCTTTTGTATACAACTGTTTTGCTAACTGCTGTGTAATTGTAGATCCACCTCCTGAATCACCTCCTGAAGATATAGCACGGAAAGCAGCTTTAATATCTACACCTGAATGATCAAAGAAACGAACGTCCTCTTTTGCTAACAATGCATCAACTAAATGTGGTGGTAAATCTTTGTAATCGACTGGTGTTCTGCGTTCTGCTTCGAAACGATCTAACAAAACACCATCAGAAGAAATAATTTCTGATGAAACATAAATATCAGGATTTTCTAAATCACGTACATTGGGAATTTCACCTAACCATCCGTTAGATGTCGCCCAAAAGATTCCGAAAATTCCTAATACGGCACAAAAAAACAGTACCCAAATGGTAACGATTATTTTTTTGGCTAATGAAAAGCTATTGAACTTCTTTTTTGCTTTAGAAGTTGCGCTTGTTTTAGGATTTTTATTGTTTTCCATTCTGTATTATTCAGCTTTATCAACAATCAAACTAATGTCTTCGATTCCTTTCAAATTCTTTGTTCGCATACCTTGCCAAACTTTTAGTTGATAGCGACCAGAGTCTTTTATTGGTAAATTTTCGCGATAAACCAACATCATTTCTTTTGTTGTCATTCCTTTACCAATCCAGCTTCCATCAGGATTTGCAATGTAATACTGTAAGGTATCAATCATTTCATTTCCTTTAGGATCGATGAATTTCGTGAACAAATATAAGTTACTATATTCATACGACGTATTATTTCTTAACACAAATCCAATGTTAACAGCCGAAGGTTTAGGATCTTTTACATCAAACGTAAAGGTTTGAGGCTGATTACTCTTCCATTCGTCTTTCACATCTTTTGTGTCTTGATAATAATGTTTAGCCTCGCAACTAAACAATAAAAAGACTAAAATAAAAAGCAAACTACTGTTGCGTATCATCTGGTTTTGGCCCACGATTAAATCTTTTTTTATTTCGATTCTTCGATTTATTTGGTTTCGGTTGAGAATTATTTGCTTGATTCTCGTCCTTAGTTTTCGGTTTTTGCTCAGCATTTTGATTATTTTGCTGAGGTTGTTTTTTTGGTTGTTGAGTTGACTGATTAGCCTGATTTGTTTGATTATTTTGTTGGCTATTATTGCTCGGATTATTCGGTTTTCGCTTTTGTTGATTGCGATTGCGATTATTTCCTTGCGGCTTTTGCTGATCAGTATTTGGTTGAGCTTGTTGCTCTTTCGCCTGAGTTGGCTGTTGCTTCTCTTTTGGCTGATTTTGTTGTTGCTGATTCTGATTAGGATTCGAATTTTTGTTCGGTCTACTTTGATTATTCTTTTTAGACTGATTTGGATTCTTTCCTTGTTTATTTTCAAGACGATTCGCCTTATCTTTCGCTTCGTTAGGCTGTTTTTGTTTTGCCTTCTGAGGTTTTAGATTATTAGCATTCGTCGCAACTTTTTCGTTTCCAGAATTTTGATTATTCTTAATTCTTTTACGTTTTTTGTTTTGCTTTTCTTTACGTTCAAAACGTTCTAAAGAATCTTCTCCAATTACATCTGTAAAATCTGGTTTCGATTCTTCTACATTTTTAGCTAAATCTTCTAAAGGTTCAGTTTTTTGACCTTTTGCAGTAATTGCTAAAAATTCTTGAATATCGTCTACCGAAAATTTGTACCAAACAATTCCTCCTTTGTCATAAGCAAACCACATTTCTTTCTTGAAAACGTCTATTTTAACACAATGTGCCCAACCTTTTTCAGTCTCGAAACGGCTTTCTATCGACGGAAAACTATTTAATGCATCTAAATATGAATCTAATTCAAAATTTAAACAACATTTTAATTTACCACATTGTCCAGCTAACTTTTGCGAGTTAATTGACAATTGTTGATAACGTGCCGCAGCAGTGCTCACAGAGCGGAAATCTGTTAACCAAGTCGAACAACATAATTCGCGTCCACAAGATCCAATTCCACCAACTTTTGCTGCTTCTTGACGATATCCGATTTGTTTCATCTCAATTCTTACGCCAAATTTACCTGCGTATTCTTTGATTAATTGACGGAAATCGACACGTCCTTCTGCTGTATAATAAAATGTAACTTTCGCTCCATCCCCTTGGTACTCAACATCACAGATTTTCATTTCCAAATTAAGGTTTTTCGCCATAATTCGAGAATCAACCATTGTTTGTTTTTCTCTATCTCGAAACTCTACCCAAGTTTCTATATCTTTTTGGTTCGCTTTACGATAAACCTTCTTGACATCTTCCGCAGTCCACGAAAGATTCTTTTTTTTCATCTGGATTCTAACAAGCTCACCCGTAAGTGTAACAACCCCAATATCATGACCAGGTGTTCCTTCAACAGCGATTACATCGCCAATATTTAGAGATATGTTGTTTTCGTTTTTATAATAAAACTTTCGATCGTTTTTGAAACGAACTTCCACAAAATTGAACTTTTCTTGTCCATTTGGAAGTTGCATATTCGATAACCAATCAAAAACTGATAATTTTCCACAACCATCAGTGCCACAAGCACCATTATTGTTACATCCTTTCGGAAGGCCATTAGAAGTTCCACAAGATCCACATCCCATGCTTCTATAATTTTTTTAAATGACAACACAAAGGTATGAAAATATTTTTCTGAATTTGTGAAATCATTTCGGTTATGAAATTGATTTTAAATTGAATCAAAAACTTCTGAGAATGAATAGGTTTGGTCTAATCTAATACCTTTTTCTGTTAATTTTAACGTAGCTAATTCGTTGACATGATCGTGTTCAAAAAACAAAATATATTCATTTTCGACTGCTTTTTGTAAAAACGTTCCTTTTTCTTCAACTGTTATTAAAGGTCGTGTATCAAACCCAATCACATAAATTAGCGGAATATGTCCTACAGTTGGGATTAAATCTGCGATATAAACTATTTTTTTGCCTTTATAGGTAATAATTGGCAACATTTGTTTTTCGGTATGTCCATCTACAAATAAAATATCAAAACCAAGTGGAGAATTTTCTAAAATTGATCCATTTTGAGGCAAATCAATCAAATTAAGTTGTCCACTTTCTTGTAGAGGTAAAATATTTTCTTTTAGGAAAGATGCTTTTTCGCGAGGATTTGGATTTACTGCCCAATCCCAATGATTCGCATTTGACCAAAATTTTGCGTTTTTGAATGAAGCTTCCAAATAATCTTTCTCTTTGTTGTATTGAATTGCACCACCACAATGATCAAAATGTAAATGCGTCAAGAAAACATCTGTAATATCATCTCGATGAAATCCATGTTTGGCTAAAGAATTATCCAAAGTAGCATCCCCCCATAAATAATAAAATCCAAAGAATTTTGCATCTTGTTTAGTTCCGATTCCTGTATCAATCAAAATTAATCTTTCGCCATCTTCGATTAGAAGACATCTCATCGCAAGATCTATTAAATTTCTATCATCAGCAGGATTTGTTTTATTCCAAATCGATTTTGGTACAATTCCGAACATGGCACCGCCATCTAATTTAAAATTTCCTGTTTCTATTGTATATAATTTCATTTTTATGTGGTTTTATTTTGTTGAATTTTCGTTTTACGAAGATAAAAAATAGAATATTATTTAAAATAAATATCTATTATAGAATTGAACGACTTAAATTTGCAAAAATTTTGATACAATGGCAAAAGAAGTTCGTGTAAGATTTGCGCCAAGTCCAACAGGTGCGTTACACATCGGAGGAGTCCGTACTGCGTTATACAATTATCTTTTCGCAAAACATAATAACGGAAAATTCTTATTAAGAATAGAGGATACAGACCAAACACGTTATGTGGAAGGTGCTGAACAATATATTATCGATTCGTTGAAATGGTTAGGCTTAACTCCTGATGAAGGTGTTGGTTTTGGTGGAGATTTAGGTTCTTACCGTCAATCAGAGCGTAAAGAAATCTACAAACAATATGTAGACGAATTATTAGCTTCTGGAAATGCATATTATGCGTTTGATACGGCAGAAGAATTAGACGCTGCACGTGCAAAAGCAGAAGAAAATAAAGAAACATTTATTTATAATTGGTCGACAAGAGGAAAGTTGAAAAACTCGTTATCAATGACGGAAGATGAAACAAAAGCTTTAATTGGGAATGGAACGCCTTATGTGATTCGTTTCAAAATTGATGATTCTCGTACAGTTTTATTGGATGATATGATTCGTGGAAAAATCACGATTGATGCAGCAACTTTAGATGATAAAGTTTTGTTTAAATCTGATGGAATGCCAACGTATCACTTAGCCAATATTGTGGACGATCATTTGATGGGAATTTCTCACGTAATTCGTGGAGAAGAATGGTTACCATCAATGGCTTTGCACGAATTATTGTATGATGCATTTGGTTGGGAAGCACCTCGTTTTGCACATTTACCATTAATCTTAAAACCAGAAGGAAAAGGAAAATTAAGCAAACGTGATGGAGACAAACACGGATTTCCAGTTTTCCCAATGGAATGGAAAACAGAAGAAGGAATTGCAAAAGGATACAAACAAGAAGGTTATTTCCCAGATGCAGTATTGAATATGTTAGCATTATTAGGATGGAATTCTGGAACTGATCAAGAGATTTTTACAATGGATGAATTGATTCAATTATTTTCATTAGAAAAAGTTTCAAAATCGGGTGCACGTTTTTCTCCAGAGAAAGCAACTTGGTTTAATCATCAATATTTACAACAAAAATCTGTTGAAGAATTAATACCATCTTTTGAAGAAGTTTTAAAAGAAAACGGAATCGAAGCTAATCCAGCTTTAGATGCAAAAGTGGTTGAATTGTTAAAAGAAAGAGCAAACTTTGTAAAAGATATTTTCGAACAAGGTCAATTCTTTTATATAGCTCCTTCTACTTACGACGAAAAAGCTGCTAAAAAAGCTTGGAAAGATGATTCGAAAGAGATTTTAGGAAAATTTGTTGAAGTTTTAAATTCATCAGAATTTACTTCAGAGGTTTTACACGATGCAATGGCAGAATTTGTTACAACGCAAGAAATTGGATTTGGAAAAATCGGAATGCCTTTACGTCTTAGTTTAGTTGGTGCTTTACAAGGACCAGATGTTCCTGTAATTATGGCAACTTTAGGAAAAGAGGAAACGATTGCACGTATTAACAAAGCGATTGAAGTTTTAGGATAAAATTATTTCTATCATAAATAAAAAAGCCATTTGCATTGCAAATGGCTTTTCTGTTATAAATTGATTTTGACTTCGTCTAATTGATTAAGTTCTTCTTGAGAGAATATTCGATAATTGACTTTAAATGTTTTGCCAAGCGGAACTTCTAACGAAAAACCTCCTGCGCCAATCGCATCAATCACATCTAATTCGAAATGCGCATGTTTCCAATATTCGAACAGATCTTTGTCAATCCAAAATTCAACTCCATCAATTTCTCCAATGCAAACATCTTTGTATCGAAGGTAAAATTCCCCTTTTCTGAAACATTGTGGTTGCGTTCCTTCACAGCAACCTCCAGCTTGATAAAGCATTAAATCGCCATGTTTTGCTTTTAATTCATTCAATAAATTAATCGCTTTTTCTGTTGCATCAACACGTTCCATTTTTTGAGATTTTTAATTAATTATTGATTTAGAAAAAACCTAATTTCTTTTTGCTGTAAGAAACTAACATATTTTTAGTTTGACGATAATGATCTAACATCATTTTGTGGTTCTCACGTCCGATTCCAGATTGTTTATAACCTCCGAAAGGCGCTCCAGCAGGATAACTATGATATTGATTAACCCAAACACGACCAGCCTGAATAGCGCGTGGAACTTGATACAATTGATGTGCATCACGCGTCCAAACACCAGCTCCTAAACCATAAATTGTGTCATTAGCAAGTTCAATCGCCTCTGCTTCATCTTTGAAAGTTGTCACCGCTAATACAGGTCCAAAAATCTCTTCTTGGAAAATACGCATCTTGTTATTTCCTTTAAATAATGTTGGTTTGATGTAATAACCATTTTCGATATCACCTTGTAAATGATTGGCATCTCCACCAGTTAAAACTTCTGCA
The DNA here is from genome assembly GCF_030324345.1 of Empedobacter sp. R750. Classification (NCBI taxonomy): domain Bacteria; kingdom Pseudomonadati; phylum Bacteroidota; class Flavobacteriia; order Flavobacteriales; family Weeksellaceae; genus Empedobacter; species Empedobacter sp. R750. The sequence goes on from NZ_JACAGF010000005.1 coordinate 36,512, forward strand.
CCTTCTTCTTTTCCTAACTTAATATAACTTAAAATTTTGTCATACTGAATTTGAGAAGCTTGCGCACCAATCATTGTTTCAGGATCAAGAGGATTTCCTGCTTTAATCATATTTACACGTTCTACAACTCGTGCAATAAACTTATCATAAATAGATTCTTGAATTAATAGTCTTGAAGGACATGTACAAATTTCACCTTGATTAAGAGCAAATAATACCGCTCCTTCAATTGCTTTATCTAAGAAATCATCATCATGATCCATCACAGATTCGAAGAATACATTAGGTGATTTCCCTCCTAATTCTAACGTTACTGGAATAATATTTTCTGTTGCATATTGCATCACGAAACGTCCTGTAGCTGTAGATCCTGTAAATGCAGCTTTCGATACTTTAGGATTTGTCACCAATGCGCGACCTAATTCTCCACCGAAACCATTTACAATGTTAACAACTCCTGGAGGTAATAAATCTCCAATTAATTCGAATAAATATAAAATCGAGATAGGTGTAGATTCAGCAGGTTTTAAAACCACACAGTTTCCAGCAGCCAAAGCAGGAGCTAATTTCCAAACCGCCATCAAAATTGGGAAGTTCCAAGGAATAATTTGAGCAACAACACCAATTGGCTCGTGGATAATAATTGAAACTGTATCTTTATCTAATTCGTTGATAGAACCTTCCTCAGCACGAATTACCGAAGCAAAATATCTGAAATGATCGATTGCTAAAGGAATATCAGCATTCAACGTTTCACGAACAGGTTTTCCGTTATCGTAGGTTTCTACAGCTGCAACATTTTGTAAATTTTCTTCGATTCGATCTGCAATTTTATTCAAAATAATGCTTCGTTGCGTTGGCGAAGTTTGACTCCAACTTTTGAAAGCTTCGTGAGCAGCGTCTACCGCTTTTGCTAAATCTTCTTCCGAAGAATGTGCAGCTTTTGTAAAAACTTTTCCAGTAAGTGGTGTTACAACATCAAAGTATTTTCCGTTTGTAGGTGGCGTAAATTGACCATTGATGTAATTGTCATAATGATCTTTGAATGTAGGTACATTAACTAAGTTTCCCATTTTATTAAAATTTTTGTGAATTGAATTTTCTCTAATTTATTCAAATTTGTTCAATAATTATGTTTAGAAAAAGTTAATTCTATTTGGTATAAAATTTGTACATTTGGCATCCGTCAATTATTTATTGACAATTTACTTTATGGGGCTGACTGGTTTTGACAGCAGGGCCAATGGGTAAGTAAGCATGCAGTGATAGGTTGTGTACTCACTTTAATCAGGCACTTCAACTTTTTAACTGGCAACGAAGAGTACGCTTTAGCTGCATAATTCTGAATTTTAGTAAGAATACGCCACGTCTATACTAGGTATAGAAGCTGAATGTCCCTCAAAAGCCTTGACTTACGGCGTTTGATACAGGGACACGGGAAAGTAAGAATAGAAACCTTAGTGCATCGGATAGGTTTCGAGATTTTAGATGATAAGCGGTTGACAGAGTGTTTATTCTCAGGATATCGTCGAAAATTAATAATAAACTAAGCATGTAGAAAGCTTATTTGTTGCTTGTTTGGACGCGGGTTCGAATCCCGCCAGCTCCACAACTTTAAATGTTACTTATTATGTATCGTATCTAAACCTTCTATTTTTAGGAGGTTTTTTTATTTTATAAAATTTCTTCTATTAACAACTATTAAATTTTTCATCCGTTTTTCCATCCGTTTTTGTAATTTTATAGAAACGCTTAGTATCATGAATATAACTTTCGTATTAGCAAAACCATCTTCAAACTTAGAAACGACAATAGAAATGGTAGTGAGATGGGATTCGCAACAAATTAGAATAAGCTCTAAAAAGAAAATTCTTCCGAAGAATTGGAATCCATCAAAAATGAAGGTGAAAGATTCTGGTTATAATAGAATTGGTATAGAAATTAATTCACATTTAGAAAAAATGAAATCAGCTGCTACAGACGTATACTTGTCTCTTGATAATGATTTAGGAAGATCACCATTAAAGCAAGAGTTTAAATTGAAATTTAAAAATCATTTCTTCGATGGTGGTAAAATTGAATCTAAAGCAAAAATTAAAACAGTTGCGGAGGCATTTGACTTGTATATTAGAACTCAAAAGTATTTAGCAGATTCTTCAATTAAAACTATTAACCTAGCAAAGAATAATATCATTAATTATCAATTACGTAACAACGAAATAATCACCTTAGATAAATTCGATGTTAATATGAGAAACGGGTTTGTAGACTATCTTTTTGAACTAGAATATGCTGGGACAACTATCTATCGTCGATTAAAATATATTAGAACAATATTAAGATTTGCAGAAGATTTAGAACATGTGGTTCATCAGTACTATAAAGCAAAATCATTCTTAACTAAAGATGAGGAGTCTTACCAGATAGCACTAACAGAAGACGAATTAAATGAAATTATAAATTTAGATCTAAATTATGATAGTTCACTTGCATTAGTGAGGGATCAATTCTTATCGCTTGTTATAACTGGTCAAAGGTTCTCTGACCTTAATAAGATAACCTCAAACTATGTTGTGGATGATTATTCACTAAAATTTAATTCAAGAAAAAACCAACGTATCAATTCAGTTTCCATTGATGAAAAATCTGAAATTAATTTTAGAAAAATATCCTTTAGGTTGGCCTATTCGATATTCTAATCAAAAGTTCAATAAAAAGCTTCAGGATATAGCTAAAAAATGTAGTTTGTTAGAGCGTCCATTGGTAAATAATGAAAATATTAAGAGAATGGATCGAATTTCATCTCATACAGCAAGACGTACTTTTGTCACAATTTATTATTCTAAAGGAGTTCCTTTGGATGTTATAATGCTAGCAACTGGACACAAGCAAGAGAAAACGGTTAAGGGCTACATAAAGATGAGTAAAACACAAGAATCAAAACTGCTGGAGATGGTTTTAAAAGACGTAGAAATTAAAATTACAAACGAATGAAATTTTTAGAATATTGGGATGTTTTTGATGTATTATTAGAAATATCAATAGAAGAGGACTTTAAAGATCCAGTTGATTATACAGAGCTTTTTGTAAAATTAACTAAAGCAGGGGAGGAAGAAAGTATTGATTGGTTCTTCAATAAGTTTGAATCCTTCGAGTTAATTATAAATAAGAAGTTAAATGCTCTTGATCTATACGAAGCTAAAAATTTGCTTCAGTTAGAAAAAGAAAAAATTCTTGATCGATTATATTATGAAAGAGGATCTTATCATACGATTAATTTAAAAGATCATTTTTTTGAATTTATAGATTCGAAAATTGTGGGCGATGTAAAACTCCAACAATATAAAAAGCTTCAATATTTGGAGCAAAATTTAGATCGTATGAATGCGGAGGTTAATGATCCAAACATTTTTAATGTTGATGATCTAAAGTTTGAATCTGTCGCTAAAAAAATAATTGCATTGTACAAACTTGGCATCCTTGATCACTTTGATAATGTTAACGAGTTAGTTACATCAACCAATGCGAAGGCTAGAGTAATTAGTTTAATTACAGGAGAGAATGTGACGACAATACAGTCTGCATTAAATGGTATGGTGAAAAATAATGTTTCTAAAAATAATCCACTGAAATCCGCTAAGAGTTGTAATGATGTTGAGGAAATTCTAAATAAAATTGGTGCAAAAATAATTAAGGATTGACGAATTAGGGAATCCCTAATTTTTATACAGGGTAGTTTTGGAGTATAAAATTTAAAACTATGCACAACGCAATTATTAACGAGGCTTTCGTTCACCAAATGGTAAAAGATCAAGTTACTAAAGAACTTGCTAAAGAAAGAAATGAATTAAAAGAAAAAGATATTTATTTAACAAAAGAACAGGCGGCATCAATGTTTGGTATCTCAGTTTCTACCCTAGATAACTATAAGAGAAATAATTTAATTCCATATTCTAAAATCGGTCGAGCAGTACGTTTTACTCTTTTCGATTTAAAGAATTCTCTAATCCTTCAAAAGAAAGGTAAAAGTAGATAACACCCTCCCTATGGGAGGGGTACCTACGTATCCGCTAAAATATGGGGTGCCTATGTAACTCATTAAAAATCGAGCAGGTCGCTCAATAAAATTTCTAAATTTTTTTTAAATATTGAAAAATAAGGCTTTCGTATACACTTAGGCAGCATTTAGTATTGCCTATATGTAACGTATCCCAATGATCATGTGTCATTTTGGAAGCTGTGTTTCAATTTATTATTCGATTGTAAAGCTGGTGCTTAATCATAGATGAAGTGTATTTTTTAAAAGTTGAATCTGATGTGACATAAGAATATACATTATGTAATGTGAATTGAACATATAAAACAGGTTATGGATATTGGGTTTCAGTGTTTTAAAACTTTTTTAAAATTTTATTGTTCAAACTGACATAAGGGACTATTTATTATAAAATGAGCATGGGGCTCATAAAGTTTAAATGTAAAATTATGTGGAAAACAATAGAGTTCTATCAAAGAACAAACATCATAAATATGTCTTATAGAACAATAATGAGACAACTAGGAAGTATATCAGGAGATATTAACATAGTAAAGAAAAAGGTAATTGAAGGGAGGGAAACATGGCAAATTAATTACGATTACATTCACGAATATTTTCAACGTAAGAGAAAGGTTAAATCCAATGAGGAGGGGTTTAACCAGAGGATGGAAAAGAAGGTTAGGAGAGTTATATCGACATTAACGGTTCCAGAAGACGTTAGTCAATACAACATAGAATTGGGTATTAATTTTAAAGATGACTATGACAGAAACTATTATGATTACATTGTAAAGGATTTATTTATTCGTTCCGAATTTGATATATTTTATGTGATAGAAGAAGATTCTAGCGGATTCAACCATTTACATGTTGGATTAAAAGGAGATCCGGAGGAGCTAAAATTAGTTCTAAAACATACTTACGATAATCTCCATCTTCACGATTATGATGGAGAAGAAGAAAATTTATTCTCAAAACAAACTAATGTGGCAATAATCAGAAATCAAAATGCGTATCTTGATTATTTAAAGAAGGATGGAAATATCGAGTTTCTTTTGAAGAGAAATAATTTAAAACTATTTGAGGATGGCAGAAAATTTTAAATTATTCGAAGCTATCACGAGAGAAAGTAATTCTGATAGTTGGTTAGATGCAAAAAAAGAATGGTTTCCATTTGACTTCTATTGTGATGATACTGGAAATATAGGCTGCTGCTGTGGAAAATTTCCTATCCGGAATATCTGTGTGATTAAGCACGTCGATCAACCAAAGACAATGGTTGTAGGAAACTTCTGCATCACTAGATTTATGGATATACCCATTAGTAATAAAATATTTACTTCAGCTTCCAAATTAAAGAAAGATTTAACTAAGAGTCTTAATATAGATGTTGTCCATTATTTGAGAGAGATCAATATTATTAACGATTATGAATATCAATTTTATTTGGACAGAAAGTCTAAGCGGAAACTTTCAGTGAAACAAAAAGCATTTAAAATAAAAATTAATCAGAAATTTCTAGCCTGGATATCAGAAAATGAAAAACCACATCAATTAAGATGTGGTTTTTTATATTTTTACATAATACAATATTGTTAAAATGATATGATTAATCAATACCAAGCTAAATATTACGCATACGAATTATCTAAAAAAGCTTCTTCTGATAGCCCAGAGAAGTTTGGAGCTACATTAATGGATGCTAAAGTAGAATTGAATCCACACCAAGTGGAGGCAGCTTTGTTTGCTTTCAAATCACCTTATTCTAAAGGAGCTATACTAGCGGATGAAGTAGGATTAGGTAAAACCATAGAGACAGGAATTTTATTAAGTCAAAAATGGGCTGAAGGGAAAAGAAAAATACTTATTATATGTCCATCTTCATTACGAAAGCAATGGTCAAATGAATTAGAAGATAAATTCTATTTAAAAGCGGAAGTATTAGATAATATTTCTTACAACAAAAAAACAAAATCTGGAATTAAAAACCCATTTGATAATGGAACGACAATCAAAATTTGTAGTTATCAATTTGCAAGAAAACGCGCAGAAGAAATACAGTTAACATCTTGGGATTTAGTTGTGTTGGATGAAGCGCATTATTTAAGAAATGCCTATAAGTACGGAAATGTAACTGCACAAACGATACAAAATGCAATTCGCGATTATAAAAAAGTATTGTTAACAGCAACACCTCTTCAGAACAGATTAGATGAATTGTATGGTTTAGTTTCTTTTATTGATCCTGAAATATTTGGGGATATCAAAAGCTTTAGACGCAATTATATTTTAGATTCTGGAAATAGAGATATTGAAGGATTAAAAGAACGTCTTAACTCTATTGTACATCGTACATTACGCAGGGATGTCAAAGAGTTTATTAATTACAGAGAGCGTATACCTATTACGCAACAATTTACACCAACTAAAGAAGAACAAGAACTCTATGAAAAGGTCTTAGACTATCTAAGGCAAGAGCGAACTTATGCATTTCCTCCAGCTCAAAAACATTTGATGCAATCTGTAATTTTTAAATTATTAGGTTCCTCATCATTTGCAATTAGTAGAACACTCGAATCTTTAATAAAAAGATTAAAAATGCTACTCGAAAATTCTAAAGTAGTAGAAGATGATTTGTACGAAATGTTCTTAGAAGAATATGAGAATCTGGATGATGAATTTGATGAAGGAGAAATTATAGAAGAAGATGATTTTACAGAAATCACATTAGATGATAAGATCGCTATTGAAGAGGAAATTAGGCAATTGGAAGAATTCTTAATACTATCAAATAGCATTCAACATAATGAGAAAGGAGAAAAATTATTAATCGCTTTAGATAATGGTTTTTCTAAATTGAAAGAATTAGGAGCTCAACAAAAGGCATTAATATTTACAGAGTCTACCAGAACTCAACAATATTTACTGGAGCGTTTGTCAAAAGAAAAATATGCAGATAAAATCCTAATTTTTAATGGAAATAATTCAGATCTAATTTCTAATCAAATTTATCGAAATTGGCTTGCAGACGACAAAAATGCGGGTAAAATAACAGGATCAAAAGCTGTTGATATTCGTCAGGCGTTAGTTGACGCTTTTAAAAGTGATGATTACGATATCATGATTGCTACGGAAGCTGCTGCAGAAGGGATTAACCTACAGTTTTGTAGTATGATTGTAAATTACGATTTACCTTGGAATCCGCAAAGAGTGGAACAGCGTATTGGGCGTTGCCATCGTTATGGGCAAGAATATGATGTTGTGGTCGTTAATTTTATTAATGTTGCTAATGCTGTAGAAGTAAGGGTTTACGAACTATTAGAGCAAAAATTCAGGCTATTTGAAGGGGTGTTTGGTTCTTCAGATGAAGTTTTAGGAACTATTGAAAATGGGGTTGATTTTGAAAAACGCATTATAGAAATTTATAAACAATGCCGTACAAAAGAAGAAATTGAAACCTATTTTAATCAATTGCAAAGTGAATTTGAAGATCAGATTAACGAGAAAGTTAAAGAGACACAATCTAAATTGTTTGATCATTTTGAAGCCAGTGTAATAGATAAACTTCGTACGACTTATTCGGAAACGATAGTCTTTATTGAAAAATTTGAAAAATGGTTGTGGGAATTAACCAAATTCTACTTACAAAACAAGGCTCGTTTTATAGATGAGGATTATACCTTTATACTTGAGAATGAAGATAAATTTACCTTAAATAAAAAAAGAGAAGACGCTAAGCGTTTTTTAATCAATGGTGCTGTTGCTCAAAAAATAATTCTTCAAGGTAAAAATGAAAATACTCCTTTAGGGCATCTTTCATTTAATTGGAGTGATGCTAAAGCTACACATTCAGAAGTTGAAAATTTAAAGGCTAAATCTGGGATAATTAGAATAAGCAATTTGGAGGTAATCTCAGAAATAGAATCTCATTCGGTATTACTTTTTTCAGGAATAACTGATGCAAGCGAAGTTTTAAATGACGATATTTGTCGCTATATTTTAGCGCTCAATTCTACAGTGCAGGATAGTTTCAAAGGGAATTTAGAAAATATTGATGAAATTCATTTGAAAATAAAAACTGAGCGCCTTAATTATCTTAACGATACCGATGCTGCATTAATGCAACGTGAATTTAAGAAGTTTCATAATTGGGCGGACGATAAAATTGTAGAAACAGAAGTTGAATTACGAGAAGCCAAGAAACAAGAAAAAGAAATCGACAAACAAGCGATGCAAGATGGTTTGTCTGGTTCCGAAGCTTTAGCTTTACAAGAGCAATTAGCGAAAGCCAAAAAGAAAGTTTCTCGTCTGAAAAGACAAATGTTTGACCGTGAGGAAGAAATTGAACAAGAACGCGATCAAATGATTGAAGAAGCAAAAAGCAAATTAAACAGAACAATAAAAGAAGAAGAAGTGTTTACCATTTCTTTTGAGTTGATATAAGTATGAGCAATTACATAAAATTACAAGAAGTTTTAAAGGAAATTTTTGAGATGGATAAGGCGGATTTAGATTTTGGAATCTACCGCATTATGAATCAAAAACGCGATCAAGTAATGGACTTTGTTGATCGTAAATTACCCAAAGACATCAAAGATATCTTATCACAAACCCAATCCAAAGATTCTGCAAGTATACAAGCAGACTTAGATCAAATGGGAAAATCTTTGGATGATGCTGGCGTTGCTCGTGAATCAGCACCAAAATATCTAGCACTAAAAGCCCAATTAGAAAATACAATTGATACCAATGCTTTAGAACAAGAAGTGTTTTCGCATTTGGCAAGTTTTTTCAAACGTTATTACAAAGACGGTGATTTTATTTCCTTACGTCGATACAAGAAAGATGTGTATGCTATTCCTTATGAAGGTGAAGAAGTGAAATTGCATTGGGCTAACCACGACCAATATTACATCAAAACATCTGAATATTTAAAGAATTATGCCTTTAAATTAAGTGATGGTAAAAAAGTATATTTCCAACTTAAAGAAGCTTCTACCGAGCAAAACAATAACAAAACGCAAGGTGATTCGGAACGTCGTTTTGCAATATTTGAGGAGCAACCGTTTGAAGTAGTAGACGGTGAATTATTTATCAATTTTACCTACGAACAACATAAGAAAACGGTCAAGCAAGACGAACTAGCAAAACAAGCTTTAGATATTATTCAAAATAATATTCCTGCTGAGTTTGTATTAGCTTTTGATAAAGCGCCCACGGAGAAAAACAAAAATCGTACGTTGGTAGAAAAGCATCTTAATGATTTTATTTCGCGCAACAGTTTTGATTACTTTATTCATAAAGATTTAGGTGGTTTTTTATCGCGTGAGCTGGACTTCTACATCAAAAACGAAGTCTTATACATTGACGATATCAATACAGAAAATCCTGTCTATTTCACAGCGCAGTTATCGAAGATAAAAGCCTTGAAATTGGTAGCATCAAAGATCATCAACTTCTTAGCACAAATCGAAAATTTCCAAAAGAAATTATGGCTAAAGAAAAAGTTTGTCATCAGTACCAACTACTGTATTACCTTAGACCGTATCCCAGCGAAATATTATCCTGAAATAGCTTCCAATGAAACACAGCTTACGGAATGGAAAGAATTATTTAGTTTCACGCTGAGCGGAGTCGAAGCGCTAAAAAACGAACCCTTCTTAGTTGTAGATACCAAGTTTTTCCCTGAAGAATTCAAAGATAGATTATTAGCTGAGTTTGACAATTTGGACGAAGAAACCAACGGTTTATTAATCAATTCAGAAAATTTCCAAGCGTTGAATTTGATGCAGGAGAAGTATCAAGACAAAATAAATGGTATTTATATTGACCCGCCATATAACACAAACGCAACTGAAATAGTATATAAAAATGAATTCAAGGATTCTTCTTGGTGTTCATTGATAGAGAATAGAGTTTCTTTAGCGAAATCTTTATTAAGTGAAAATGCAATAACATGTACAACAATAGATGAATGCGAGGTCGATAACTTATCTCTAATATTGAAAGCTACTTATAGTAATTAAACTATTAGACCAACTATTATTGAATATAATCATAGGGGCAGGGTAAAAAGTAATTTCGCAATCACTCATGAATATGGTTTGTGGGCTATACCCGAAGGCAAAGATTTGATTACTAAGAAAAGAGAAATTTCAGATGATATCAGACGTAACCTCAGAAGAACAGGAACAGACTCATTACGTACAGACGTTCCAAAGCAATTTTATGGAATTGAGGTAGACAAAGAAACATTAAGAATAGTTTCTGTTCATAGGTCTTTAGATGTTGATGAAGAAATACCAATACATGATAATCAGAATACTATTGTTATTTATCCAATAGATGATGATGGCATACAGAGGAGGTGGTATTACGGTAGAGATAGGGTAGAGATTGAGGCTAATGATACAGTTTGGGCTAAAATAATTAAAGGAAAGTATCATATTCATTATCATCAAGATGGGAAAGCTAAAATGAGGAAATCTGTTTGGGTTGGAAATCTAATGGATAGTAGCACGCATGGTACAGAATTGTTAAATGATATTTTTGGAATGGGAAGTCGAGATTTTTCATTTCCAAAAAGTATTTATGCAGTAAAAGATTCTTTAGATTCCATTTCTGATAATCCCAGCTCTATGTACTTAGATTACTTTTCAGGTTCAGGAACAACAGGTCACGCAACCATTAAACTCAATCGTGAAGATGGTGGTAATCGCAAATATATTTTGGTAGAAATGGGTACGTATTTTAATACTGTTACCAAACCACGCATTCAGAAAGTGATTTACACTGACAATTGGAAAAACGGTCAGCCACAAGACAAAGAGGGTATCTCTCAACTATTCAAATACCAAGTACTAGAAAGCTACGAAGATGCATTAAATAATCTGTTCATAGCTTCAAAGGTGCAAGATGGTTTATTCCAATTTTCAGAGGAAGCGCAAGAAGAGTATCTTTTAAACTATATGTTGGATGTAGAAACACAAGATCATTTGTTTAATATTCAGATGTTCCGGAATCCATTCAACTATCAACTAAAAGTAACTGAAAACAACGAGTTGGTTCCAACAAAAGTAGATTTGGTAGAAACCTTCAATTATTTAATAGGTTTATATGTAGAGCGTATACAACGAGTAGGCGACATCAAATTTGTAGAAGGTAAAACGAGAGAAGGTGTAAAAACCTTAATCATTTGGCGTAATCTAGAAACCACATCCAACGAAGAAACGGAGAAGCGTTTCCGTAAAATATATGATAGCGTACGCTCTTCAGAGTTCGACCAAATCTACATCAATGGTGATCACCATTTTGATAATATGCGAACAGGTGAAGATACATTCAAAGTAAAATTGATAGAAGAAACCTTCTTTAAGCAAATGTTTAATATTTCGGAATTGTAAAGTTTTACTAAAAATAAACTTATAAGTTGATTTTATGGAAATAGTTAATATATTTGCAAACAGATTGTTCGCACTTCACTATCAAAATGAGACGTATAATGAATACGATCGTTTGATGGATTTGTGGGACGATGCTGCATATATTTATGATTTTTTAAAGGAGAATATAGCTGATATTCCGAAAGGAAAAAATATAAAGGATATTGCAGAAGATATTATAGAGGACGCCTATGCTATCGAGGATACGTTATTAGAAATTACCGAAACATCAGACAAGACACTATCACAATTTTTCAAGCCATTACATAACCAAGAATATCAACTAAAAGTTTTGTCTTTACAAAAAGGTAGAGAAGACTACCTTAGAATTTACGCTGTTAGAATAGACGATGATACTTTTGTAATAACAGGTGGAGCAATAAAATTACCATTGCACCATTTGATGGAAGATCGAACACACACAAGTTTCGAATTACAAAAGTTAGAAAACGTAAAAGCCTATCTTAATGAAAATGGGATTTTTGACGACGACTCATTTTTTGAATTTTTAAATGAAAATTAAAATGACCAACAAAGAAAAATTTTTGACTTTAGTTTCAAACGCAGAAACAAAGACAGTTGAAAGAACAAAAGCTCGCTCTGAGCGTAGAAAATATACAAGACTTTCTAAAAGAATAGCCCTAACTATTTTAGTTCGTTTAGACGAGTTAAACTGGAAACAAAAAGAATTAGCTGAAAAAATAGGGGTAAAGCCACAACAAGTAAACAAATGGGTAAAAGGAAACGAAAATTTTACTTTAGAAACTTTGGTGTTACTTGGGGAAGTTTTAGGTGTAGAATTGATTGATGTGGTTACAAAATCTTCAACAAATAAAAGAGAAGATGTGAAAGTTTCTTTTTCAGAAGATTATGCAATTTTAAACACAATCAAATCCTTAAAGCCTGCAATTACAATGAGCGATGATAGGGTTTATGAGCATAAGTATGAATCCTTAACAGCTTAATTGATATGAATAAAAAAGAATTACCGATACCGTTTAAAATTGTTAAGGTAGAAGAAAATCAATTTTCGGTTTTCGAAGAAACATTGGTTTTAGAAGAACCTATCCAACAACAAATTGGTTTTGGTTTTGGAATAGATGCTGAAAGCAGAATTGTTGTAGTATCTATGGAATTTGTATTGCACAAACAAAATCAACCATTAATTAAATTAGAAATTGCTTGTTATTTTGAGATAGAGCCTCAAAAGTTTCAAGAAAAATTAGTACAAGCTGATGGTGTTGTATTGCCTTGTAGTTTGACAAAGCATTTGGCTATGATTACTATGGGAACTGCTCGTGGAGTATTATTTGCAAATACAAAGAATACAGAATTTAATAAGTTTATCATTGGTTTAGTAAATGTAGATAAAATGTTTACAGAAGATGTTCATATTGAATATTAAAAGATATGGCAAACTTCCACGAAAAACTGGTACTCAATAAATATATGCTATCTCTTTTCGGGATTGATAGCATTGGGAAAAAAATTATAGGTAAAAATGGTGTAGAAATTTTTACCGATCTCAAACTTTCTTCCAACGAAGGTTATACCGAAGAAGGAAATACAAAATATTTGCAGTCGTTGATTAGTCATATGTACAACTCGGAGTACCTGACAGCTACGATGTTGCAAACGTATGATGAGAATATTGTAAGATATACGAAACAAATTTCTGAAAAGAGAAGCGAACTGATTACTTGGAAATACTTCCAATATCTATCGCTTTTATTTACCGAAGTGTATTTGGATAAGTACTTTCAGAATAAAGTAAAACTTTTGGCTGATTTAAATGAATTTGTAAATGAATTTAATTTGAAACAAGCAGAAGCGAAGGTGGGTAAGAAAAAAGGTAAAGATACTTTTGTAGCGCAACCTTTTACTTTAGAAAGCTTAAATAAGCTGGCATTTTGGAATGCAACAGGTTCCGGAAAAACCTTGTTGATGCACATCAACATCAAGCAATATTTGCATTATGCGAATCATTACAACCAGCATCACCAAAATAAAGTGTTGTTAATAACGCCAAACGAAGGATTAACAAAACAACACTTAGAGGAATTCAAATTATCAGATATACGCGCTAATAATTTTTCTAAAAATGATTCTGGAATGTTCTCTGGTAAGCAAGTTGAAATTCTTGAAATTACTAAATTAGCTGAAAATAGCGGTGATAAAACCGTAGCCGTTGAAAGTTTCGAAACAGACAATTTAGTGTTGATTGACGAAGGTCATGGTGGAATGTCTGGTGATTCTTGGAAGCGTTTTCGTGATCAATTGAGTTTAACAGGTTTTGCTTTTGAATATTCCGCAACATTTGGTCAAGCAATTAATGCTGCTTCTGGAGCAAAAAAAACGGAGTTTACACAAGAATATGCAAAGAGTATTCTATTCGATTATTCGTACAAATACTTTTATGAAGATGGTTATGGTAAAGATTATCGTATTCTGAATTTAAAAGAAGATAATACTGACTATCAGCAATTATATCTTACTGCAAATTTAGTTTCTTTCTTTCAGCAACAATTGTTATATAAAGAAAAGAAAAGTGAGTTAAGGGATTTTTTATTACATAAACCTTTGTGGATCTTTGTAGGAGGTAAAGTAAATGCGGTTCGTAAAGAAGGAGGTAAAGAAGTTTCAGATGTTTTAGAAATCATCTATTTCTTGACAGATTTCTTAAAGAACCCATCTGTTTCGATTCAAAATATAGATACTGTAATCAATAATAAAGCTGGTTTAGTAAACAGTAAAGGCTATTCAATTTTTGAACATTCGTTTACTTATATCAATGAGCAAAAGTTAGATGCCAATACGGTTTTCAATTTAATCAACGAATTGGTATTTAATAATACCACGATTGGCGCCAATTTATATTTAGATAATTTAAAAGGCGCTGATGGAGAGCTAGGGCTACGTGTTGGTGATAATGATTATTTTGGAGTTATTAATGTAGGAGATGAAAAGAAATTACATGATTTAGCCATTAACAATAAAGTTTTGGGTACTGAACGTGATTTTTCCGATTCTTTATTTAAAATGATTAATGAAGAATCATCATCAATAAATTTATTAATCGGTTCTAAAAAATTCTCAGAAGGTTGGTCGTCTTGGCGTGTTTCGTCTATGGGATTGATGAATGTAGGGAAAAGTGAAGGTTCACAAATTATTCAATTATTCGGACGTGGAGTTCGTTTAAAAGGATATAATTTTTCCTTAAAACGTTCTACAGGATTAGATGAATACCAAAAGCCTAATAATATCAAAATCTTAAAAAAATATCTAAGACACTTAGAAACGCTTCAGATTTTTGGTGTAAAAGCTGATTATATGGAGAAGTTCAAGGAGTTTCTGGAAGAAGAAGGTCTACCAATTAATGATTCATCTTGGATAACGATTAAAGTACCGACGATTCAAAAGGAGATTGTTCAGCAAAACAAATTAAAACTGATTGCGGTTAAAGATTCTGAAAATTTTAAACAAAAAGTAATTGTGCCTTTAATCTATAATGCTTCAATTTTTAATGGGAAGTTGGTTGAATTAGATTGGTATCCTAAAATTGATGTGTTGGAGAAGAATAACTCTGGAGTTGCAATCACTAAGAATGAAGCGATTTTGAATGATTCCCATCTTTCGATAATCAATTGGAATTCTGTTTATTTAGAACTTCATAATTTTAAAGCTGATAAAGGATATCATAATTTGAAAATTGAGTTAGAGCAATTACAAGATATTATGCATCAAGTGTCTTGGTATAAATTATTAATACCAGAGCATAAAGTCAATTTCTCACAGTTTTCAAATACATTCATTTGGCAAGAATTAGTCATAACATTGCTGAAAAAATACATTGAGCAGTTTTATTTATTCTATAAAAATGAGTTTAGCTCAGACCACGTAGAAGCAATTCAATTAACAGGATCAGATGATAACTTTGTTTTAGAATATGACTTTAGGTTGAATACAGAGGAAGAAATTGAAGATTATCAAAACAAGATAGAGCAATTAAAACTGGATGTAGTAGAACCTGCATTTACAAATGTTCAAATTGGATCTGAGATAGATGCATTTGATAATCTATTACACTTGTACAAGCCGTTAGTATATGTAGGAAAAGGTTATAAGGAGAAATTGCAAGTAAGTCCAATTCCTTTAGATGCTTCGGAAAAACAATTTTTAGATGACCTTATTACATATGTTGGAACAAAACCAGCTTCTTTAGAAGGTAAGGATATACATGTTCTTAGAAATCAAAGCAAAAAAGGCTTAGGTTTCTTTACAGATGGTAATAATTTCTATCCGGATTTTATAGTATGGATTGTTGAAGGTGATAAACAAATCATTAAGTTCATTGATCCTAAAGGAATACGTAATTCAAAAGGAATAAATGATCCAAAAATTCAATTCTATAAAGTACTAAAAGATAAGATTCAACCGCAAGTTCAAAAAGCGAATATTGAGTTGGATTCCTATATAGTTTCCAATACATCATATTTAGATGTGAATTGGAAGGACACTTTAAGTATTGAGGATTTTAACAAGAACCACGTATATTTTCAAAAGGAGAATGTTGGCAGATATATTGGTGAGATTTTAGTTAATTAAGCTATTTTCATCCGTTAAATCATCCGTTTTTTTAAATTTAACTGTATAATTTATTTAAAATAGAAAGTTGTTGAAAGTCCCGCCAGCTCCACAAACCTTCTTTAAAAATTTTAAAGGAGGTTTTTTTATTAAGAAAACTAAGGTTCCCAAATAATACGTGTCATCACATCAAGGTTGGTTCCGGTATGTTTGGTGATAGGAACTCCAGTAACCAAACCAATCATTAAATTGTGTTGAATAGCCAATCTAATTTGAGGTCTTAAAGTATAATGAAATCCATCGCGATCAATATCCATATTATTTTCAAGTCCAATAAAGTTTTTCGAATTTGGTAAAACATACATCATACTTGCGTTTATAGTTGCTCCAACATCTACTTTTTGCTCTTTATAATGATGTTCAAAAACAGGACCTATATAGATTAACGTGTTGAAATTTTTAAAATTCTTTGCTCCAATAAAAACAGGATTCATTTTCATACCGGTAAATACAGAACCTTGATGTCTTAATTCTTTAAAATTATTAAACTCAAATTCATGAACATAAGCCACAGCCAAAGATATTTTTCCTTTTTCATTTACCAAAAAAGTATATTGAGTTGCTAATTTTAAACCTTCAATTTTATTGTTCGGAACATAAATAGAGCCATCGTTATTATCGCTTTTGTGATTAAAAGAAAAAGGTACTTCAACCTCCAATCCCAAACGATCTGCAACAGCCCATTCATACTCAATAAAACCATTATATTCATTATATCCTTTTTTCGAGGTAACTCCAAATCCTACATTTATCTCAGCTTCTCCTTTTCGTGCGCCCAAATCACGCATCAAATCTGTATAGAGAGGTTCTGCATGTTCAACTTTAGGTTTTAATGTTTTTTGTTGAGGTTGAATGGTGATAATTGAATCATTTTTCGTCTGAGCTATCGTAGTAATTGTTAAGAAAGTGCTTGTAATTATTGTTAAGAAAAATTTCATTTGTTTATTATTTTGAGACAAAGGACAAAGAAGATTTAGGAAGAAATTAGGAATTGAAGTTTTACCCCTTTAAAAATCTAACCTATTAAATTTTGAAGTTTTTTGATACTTATCATTTTAAGAATAATAAAAACTATCTTATCTTAGTCGATGAATTAACACCACATTTAAGACAATCAAACAATTATGAGTTCCTACGAATATTATAACTTTCCGATACAGTTGATAAACGGTTTTTTAGATGATTCTAAAAAAGTTTTGATTGATATTTCACATTATTGTATTTATAGAGTTTTTATAGATAATTTCGAGAAATATTCGGGTTCTTTTACAGGTTATCAGAAGGCTTGTGATGATTTTGGAATCGAATTTAAAAATGTTGCAGCAGCTTATCAAAATGGTAAAGATTTGTATGAAGCAACAATAGATAAAAGTCCAATGGTTGGAATGACTTCTGAAATGTATTGGGATTATATGACCAATGAAAAATCTGAATTTGAGAAGGTTTTACTGCTTGGAGATCTTGCTTTTAAAAGCATTTTAGGTGCAAAATCATATATAAAATTGGATAATAAATATTGGTTTAGCCGAATGAATGGTTCTGTAAAATCAATTGCGAAAGAAGAAATTTCTCCAAAACTTCAACGTTATTTGAACGAATATCAAACCAAAAAAATTAAGAATCAATTAATTGCTGGTTGGGGATTAGCTTCGTATTCAAGATATAATCGCGGGTTTTATGTGAGTTATAAAATGACTTTGGATGATTTGGCTTATCACGCAGAAAAGATTAGAAAATCTACCCAAGATAAAAAGATCAAAAATGATGTAAAATCTGCTCACGAAAAAGCATTAGAGAGATTGGAAAAGGAAGGAAAAATGAATTAAGATTTATTTTTTACATAAAGCAAAAGTCCATCAAAATTTTGATGGACTTTTTATATAGCTAATGTTTTAATCTATATTTCTTTTACTGTAATAATATTTACAGGGCAAGCTTTGGCAGCACGTTCGCAATTATCTGCGATAGAATGATCAGGATCTTTCAACGTATGGAAACCTTTTTTATCAATCGCTTTTAATAAAACAGATTTACCATCTTTTTTTGACATTCTGAATCGTTCTGGTGCTAACTCATAACAATAGTTGCATCCGATGCATTTATCGCGTTGTAACGTAATAATGACCATTGATAACTATTTTTTAATGAGAATAAGCGCCTTCTTCAACACTATTTTGTTGTGTTCCTGGCTCTTCTACTTTTACTAATTTGTATAATTTATCAGAAGGACGAATTCTAAATTCCATCGGAATTGTAATCGAATCACCTTTTTTAGCTGTATCAGATTTTACATCTTCCACCATCATTTCTGTAACCACCATTTCTTTGGCTCCAGTTGTTGGTCCTGTTACTAAAATCAAATCACCAACTTTCAAATCATACGCATCAATTACAAATTGACCAATGCTTGGTTTTGGGAAGAAATGAACTCCTTTTCCGATGTAAACTTTTTTCTGAGTTGCCATAGAACCTGGAACAGCAGACCATTCTCCTAATTTTTGACCTAAATAATATCCAGACCAAAAACCACGATTATAAACAGTTTGCAATAATCCCATCCAGTAATCCACTTTTTCTTTCGAATATGTTTTATCCGCAATAGAATCAATCGCTTCTCTATAAGCACGAATCACAGTTGCAACGTATTCTGGAGCACGTCCGCGACCTTCAATTTTCAATACTTTTACACCTGCATCAACCACTTCATCCAAAAATTCCATTGTACAAAGGTCTTTTGGCGACATCATGTATTCGTTATCTAATTCGATTTCGAAACCAGATTCTTGGTCGATTACGGTATATTTTTTACGACAGTTTTGTTTACAAGCTCCACGATTTGCAGAAGAATTGTGAGAATGTAAGCTCAAGTAACATTTACCTGAAACAGCCATACACAATGCTCCATGACCGAAAATTTCGATTTCAACTAAATTTCCACTTGGTCCACGAACATCATCTTTAATAATTTGTTCACAAATCTTTTTCACTTGTTTCAAACTCAATTCACGCGACAATACCATTGTATCAGCAAACATTGCATAGAATTTTACTGTTTCGATATTCGTAACGTTAATTTGTGTCGAAATATGAATCTCAATCCCAATTTGTCTTGCATAGGCAATAACCGATTGATCCATCGCAATAACAGCCGTAATATTAGCTTCTTTTGCTCTGTCCAATAAGTTTTTGATTAAAGATAAATCGTGATCGTATATAATTGTATTTAAAGTAAGGTAAGAACGCACACCTTTTTCCTCACAACGTTTTACGATTTCTGGTAAATCGTCCATTGTAAAGTTTATTGATGCTCTCGCACGCATATTCAACTGCTCAACTCCGAAATATACAGAATCAGCTCCATTATCTAAAGCCGCTTGTAACGATTCGAAATTCCCAGCAGGAGCCATCAACTCCATTTTTCCATCTTTGGTCATACGAAAATTCTGATTTTAAGGTGCAAAGGTACAAAAAATATAAGTTTATACTGAATATAAATTAAATATGATTGAAAATGAGTTTTTTAACTGATAAAAAATGTTAAATGAAAATTCTATATTTTTTTGACTGAAAAAGAATTAATTTTGCAAAATGTTAATAGAAAGTCTTCAAAATCCAAGGATTAAAAACTTGCTGAAATTGCAAGAAAAATCAAGAGAACGTAAAAATCAAGGTTTATTTATTGTGGAAGGAACACAAGAAAATGAATTAGCTGTAAAAGGTTGTTACGAAGCGGTTGAAATTTATATTTGCGAAGATATTTATAACAAATCAATAGATTTTGGACAAGTAAAAGTATTTACAATTACCAAACAAGTTTTTGAGAAGCTTGCGTATAGAAAATCGACAGGTGGAATTATTGGTGTCTATAAAACGAAATCTTCGACATTGACAGATTTACAATTGCCAGAAAATGCATTGGTTGTTGTTTTGGAAGCGGTAGAAAAGCCTGGAAATCTTGGTGCAGTTTTACGAACAGGAGATGGAGCAAAAGTAGATGCTGTAATTGTTTGTGATGAAACAGTTGATTTTTTCAATCCGAATGTGATTCGTTCTTCGGTTGGAACATTGTTTACTAATCAAATTGCATCGGCGAGTAAAGAGGCTGTTTTAGAGTTTTTAAAATCTCATTCAATTCAAGTTGTTTCCACATTTTTGAGAGATGAAACGAAAAATTTATACGAAACTGATTTTACAAAATCATCTGCCATTATTTTAGGAACAGAAGCAACAGGGCTTTCTGATTTTTGGGCTGATCATTCAGATTCGTTGATTAAAATTCCGATGTTAGGTTTTGTAGATTCGCTAAATGTGAGTAACGCAGCAGCGATTTGTGTTTACGAAGCTGTGAGGCAAAGACAATAAGATAGATTATAATAAAAATAAAAGCCACTTCTTTCGAAGTGGCTTTTATTTTTATTTTTTACCGAATAGTTTACTAAAGAAAGAGTTTCCTTTATTATGATTTTCACCATATCCGTACCCATATCCGTATCCATATCCGTATCCTTTTGTAAAGTCAACATCGTTAACAACCATTGCCATATTTTTAAGACGGTTATCTTGATATAATTCTTTAGGAATAGCCAGCATTCGTTTGTCCAAATAATTAGCACGAACAACGTACATTGTAATATCTGCACTGTCAGAAATTAATAAAGTATCAGTAACTAAACTAACAGGGGCAGTATCTATTAATACATAATCATAGTTTGCTTTTCCATATTTGACAATATCATCAAAACGTCCGTTCATCAATAGCTCTGAAGGATTTGGAGCTACCTGTCCAGAATAAATAACATCAAATTTATAATCAGCAGGATTTTTGATGATGATATCACTAATATTAATATCATTTGAAATCAAATATTCTGTAACACCATATTTGTGTCTGTATTGATCAGTAATTCCTAAATAATCTAAAACTTTAGGACTTCTAATATCTGCTCCAATTAATAAAACAGATTTACCTGACATTGTTAATATTTGAGCTAAATTAGTTGATATAAATGTTTTACCTTCTCCGCTTGTAGTAGAAGTTATATAGATAGACTGAGGATCTGTTGAATTTTTAAGTAAAAAATTCATGTTTGTTCTAAGAATTCTAAAAGCTTCAGCAACACTAGAATTATCATTTTGCTCGATAATAGAAATATCACTTTTAGGAACTTGTCCAGCAATTGGAGCTCCAACTGCATCTTCAACATCCTCCTTAGAGTTTACATTGTTATTTAATAATTTATATATATAAATACATATAAAAGGAATAACTAATCCTAGAATTAAAGCCCCTAATAGTATAATACTTTTCTTAGGAGAGACAGGAACTTTAGAGTCATAAGCATAGTCAATAACTTTTATATTCTCTGGTGTAGCAGCTGCTTTTATTTCGTTCTCTTCACGTTTTTGTAATAAGAATAAATATAAAGCTTCAACAATTTGCTGTTGACGAGAAATATCTCTAAAACCACGTTCTTGACTTGGTACTTTTTGAATTCTGCTCGTAATTTGATTTTGTTTAGATTGAACAGAATTTAACATTGTTTGAGTGTTATTTCTATATAATCTCAAACTATTTTTAAGATTTCTCTTTAAATCATTAATTTGTTCTTGTAATTTGATCGCATTAGGATGATCTTTTGTTACAGACTTTAACATATCTTCTTTTGCAAGAACTAATTCATTGTACGAAGATATTTCTGCTGAGATAGATTTATCTTCTAACCCAATATTAGAAGGAAGTAAATCAGTCTTAGAAGAATTTAGAGCAGAGTTCATATAATCAACTAATTGTAGTTGAGTAGATGATTCTAAAAGTTTCTTTTCGTTATCTGCGGCACTTTCTAAAAAGATATTTGCTTCTGAAGTAACATCTGTAATATTATTTTGAACTTTATAACGTTCAAGATTTTTATCAACTCCACGTAAATCGTTTGTAACAATTTGTAGGCGATCATCAATAAATTTAGAGGTAGCTTCTGTTAATTTATGATTATCACTTACTAAATCTTTATTATAAGTTGTAATAAGATCATTTATTAACTTCTTAGATATATCTGGAACAGGACCAACCAAAGAAAAATTAATAATTTTTGAACTCTTCTCAGTATTTGGAGAAATACTCAATGAGTTTTGATATGCATTAACAATTCTATCAATAGAATTTAAATTAATTTGATATTCAAAACCAATATGTTTTCCTAAGCTTCCATTTGGACTAATTATAAAACTTCCAAAGTCTTCTGTAATCTTTTGTCCAAAAGAATATTCCTTTATAACACTTGTTTTTTTATTTTCAAGTTTAAATTTAGTGTTCGATAATATACTTACAATAAAACTATTATTGTCTAAGCTTTCATTGGCTTTATCGTTTTCATTTAATAAAATGAATTTTATGGGAGATTTTTCTTGTTGTAATTGAATTTCTGCAACTCGACCTACGCTAAAATATTGTATATTAAAGTTATTTTTTTGAATTACTTTAGTTAATAATCTTCTAGACTTTAGTACATCAATTTGATCACCAACTTCTGCGCTTCCTCCAGAACCACCTCCAAGCATAGCTTGATCCATTAAACCAGCTAATTCTCCTGTTGAAGATTCTTTTTCGTTCAATAATATTTTAGCTGAAACTTGATATTGTTTTTGTGTATATTTAACATATAAAAAGGCTATAATTAAAGAAATAATGACTCCAAAAACAAACCATTTCCAATAGTATAAATATTGCTCTAAAATTTGCCTGATATTAATAGTTTCTTCAGACTCATCGAAGTATTGGTCTTCTACTTTGTTTTTATTTTTACTCATTTTTATTTAGAAATAACAGCAATTACAGATATTATAACACCAGCAACAGATATCCATAAAGAATAGTTTGGTGTAAATTTAGATGATGAAATTTTTGCATTATTTGGTTCTACATAAACAACATCATTTTGTGCTAAATAGTAAACAGGGGAGTTTAGTATTTCTTTAGATGTTAAATCGACATTATAGGTTTGTTTTTGTCCATTTTGTTCACGGATAACCATAATATTTTTTCTTACACCATTAATTGTTAAATCTCCTGCCATTCCTAATGCATCAAGAATACTTACTCTTTCATTTGGAATTGTAAAATTACCAGGTCTAACAACTTCACCTAAAACAGTGATTCTGAAATTTGTGAAATTTATATTAACACCAGGATTTACAATGTACTTTGATATCTTAGATTTTAATTCGTTTTCAGCTTCTGTTCTAGTTAATCCTCCAACTTTTACATTACCTATTAAAGGATAGTTGATATACCCATTTTCATCAACAGTATAAACTTTTGCATAAGGATTATTTTGCATTCCAGAATTTACTTGATAAATACTTTGTTGATTAAAAGGTTCTGTTGCTTTGATATCAGCAGCACTAACACTAATAGCTAATATGTCAGAAGATTGAATTTTAGGGATATACTGTTCGAAATTTGTAGTAGACTGTTGGTCTCCACTTAAATAAACTAATTCCTTTTTTGACGCACAAGATGAAATTGTGAGAATAACTATTACAATTAGGAGATTAAAAATTTTATTTTTCATAAATTAAGTTATCAAGTTTTTCAAATTCAGAGTTTTGAGATTTAAATTCTGGTACTATCTCTTTTATTTTAGCTACTAAATGCATGACTTGTTCATGTTTTTCTATAGTTGAAGACATTGAGCATAACTCTTCAATCAACTTTTTATTATCTTGACATTTTGAAGTATTTACTTTAGCAATCATTATTTTTTCATGATGTGTTTTAACTGTATTTTCATCATTGGCTAATAATTCTTCATAAATTTTTTCACCTGGACGTAAACCTACAATTTTTATATCAATTTCTTCAGGATATTTAAATCCACTAAGTCTAATCATCCTTTTAGCAAGATCAATAATCTTCATAGACTCGCCCATATCAAATACAAAAATCTCGCCACCTTTTCCCATTATTGCTGCTTCAAGTACTAACTGACACGCTTCTGGTATTGTCATAAAAAAACGTGTAATATCAGGATGAGTTACAGTTAATGGACCTCCGTTTTCCAATTGACGCTTGAATAAAGGTATTACAGATCCATTAGATCCTAACACATTACCAAATCGTGTGACAATATAATTAGTTTTAGAAATTTCATTTGTACAATTTACATAAATTTCGGCAACTCGTTTAGTTGCGCCCATCACGTTTGTAGGATTTACAGCTTTATCAGTAGAAACCATTACAAACTTTTCAGCACCAAATTCATTTGCTAAATCAGCAATTATTTTTGTTCCATAAATATTTGTGTTGATCGCCTCATAAGGAAATTTTTCCATCAACGGAACATGTTTATATGCAGCTGCATGAAAAATAATTTGCGGATGATATTTATCAAAAAGGCTTAACATCCTTTTTCGATCTCTGACACTCGAAACGATATAATCTATTCTATTTTGTTTTTCTTCAGAAATTTCATTTTTCAAAGATTGCTGAACATCGTAAAGAGCTGATTCTGCTTGATCAATTAAAATTAGTTGAGCAAAATCCATCATTGCAAGTTGTCTTGAAATTTCACTTCCGATAGACCCTGCGGCTCCTGTAACAAGAATTACCTTATCTTGTACATTTTCGTTAATGATTGGGTTTTTAAGTTTGATAGATTCACGACCTAATAAATCTTCAATTTTTAATTGTTTGATTTGAGCAGGTTTATATGTTCCATCAATCCAATTAGAAATAGGCGGAATTATTTTTATATTTACATTCAAATCTTCTAATGATTTGGATAGATTTAATAATTGATTCGTTTTAATATTTTGAATAGAAATAATAATTTCTGAAATATCATTTCGTTCAATGAATTTATCATCAATATCATTTATAGAATAAATTTTTACACCATCTATAAATGTTCCAATTTTAGAAGGTTTGTTATCAATAAAACCTACAACTTTATAATTAAACTGAGTATCATTTTGTAAAATATCTCGAGTAATTAATCCTGAATCTCCCGCACCATAAATCAATATTTTTTGTTGAGCTTTATTTTTAGAGAAAAAATAATCATAAATCCATTTGTAATATAATCTAGCAATAACCATTACTACGGTTGAAATGAATAAATGAACAAAAATAACAGAGTAAGACATTCTGAAAACATATGAAGTAATAGTGTTTTCTGAAATAGTAGATTCAATAAATTGTCTATAGATAAAAGAGATGAAGAAAAGAATCAGAAAAGCAGTTGTATTGGAAACAAAAACATTTTCGGCATCTTTTAGTCCAGTTTTTTTTACAATTCCTTTATATGTTTTAAAATACAAAAAACATATAGTATAAACTGCTACAACAAATGGTAATTTAAATAATAATTTTTCTAAGCTAAAAGAATTTAGAAAGCTATTAAGTATAAAATTGGTTATTACATAGCTAAAGAAAACTATAAGTATGTCTAGCACTAATACTACCCATCTAGGAGCATTAAAGTGTTGGTTAAAAGGATTCAATATTTTAGTAATTTAAGTGGTGATAAAGATAATAAAAAAATCAGGAATAGAGACTCCGAAAACTGGAAAAATCTACCCCTGATTAATATATTAAATAAAGAAAAATTATTTTACTCTGAAAACAACTCTTCTTGCTAATTGATGAGAAGAAACTTGAGAGTTTTTGAACTCATTATCTTTACCTTCACCAACTGTAGTTAATTGAGAAGCACTTGCTCCTTGACTAACTAAAATAGCTTTTACATTTTCTGCTCTTCTACGAGATAAATCTTTATTGAAAGCATCACCTCCTACTGGATCAGCGTAACCTAAAATCTCAATTTGAGCATTTGGTTTAGCTTTTAAGTACTCAGATACAAATTTGATCCCTCCTACAGATTGTTGGTATGGTTTATCAGAATTGTAATCAAAGTAAACATTGATAATACCAGAGTTAATCATTTGCTCTAAGAAATCAGCATCATTAACGATAGTTGTATTTCCTCCTGCATTTTGTTTAATGTATTCTTCAATATTATCTGGAATTCCGTTTCCATTGTGGTCAATTGTAACACCGTGAGTGTCAACAACAGCGCCTGGAGCTGAATCTGGCTCTTGATCTAAGTAATCAGCAACACCATCACCATCAGTATCTTTTAACATTTGTTCGATGTTAGAAATACGATCTTCTAAGTCAGAACGAGTTGGTTCGTAAACCCAGTCAGCATGTTTTTGGTTTTTACCTAAGTAGAAAGTTAAACCTAAGGTAGCATTCCAAATTTCACCTCCAAATCCAGAACCTGAAGTGTTAGCAGTTCCATCAAATGTTACATTTTGACGAATATTTCTTACATAAGAAACATCTCCTGTTAAAACAACACGATCAGTTAATCTTAATTGTGGTGTTAAACCAACCATAACATTTACCATGTTATCATTGTCGTCGAAAACTTTACCATCAGCACCTTTTGTCGCATCATTATTCATCCAAGAGTAACCTGCACCACCATGAGCTAATAATCCAATTCTATTTGTCCATGTTTCAAAATTCATGATACGTCCTAAGTTTGCAACCCCTTGTAAATCTACACGGTAATAATTAGATCGGAAACGAGCTACATCTTCACCTTCTTTGATACGATCATATCCACCGTCTAATTTTAAACCAAATTTAGGGTTGAACATATAACGTACACCAAAATCAGCATGGAAAAAACTTGGTGTTTCTGAATAATAACCTGGAGCGAATGCTTTTCTTGCTTTTACAGCACCTCCATTGGCCTCGATAGACCATTTGTTGTAATCGTTGTTAATTGTTTCAGTAGTTTCTTGCGCGTGAGCAAAAATTCCTAATCCAATTACACTTAATAGGTATGAAATCTTTTTCATGAGGATATATTTAATTGCAAATTTATATAAATACTTAAAAACGAATCAATCAAAAACTGTTAAAAAACACTATAACTAACGAAAGTCATGATTATGTCTTTATGATTATTTTAACTTGTTTAAAAAATATTCAATAATTGTGCCGAAATTAATTTTTGATTTTCTTATATCATTTTTAAATCATTTAAATTATTTTTGCATAAATATTTCCCAAAACAAACAATGGAACAATCAGCATTTCTTTTTTCGACCAGAGGATCATTAGAATTAGCACAAAAAATTGCCGATCAATATGGTCAAGAACTTGGTAAATCTAAAATTGTAGAATTTAGCGACGGAGAATTTGTACCCGCTTTTGAACAGCCAATTCGCGGAGCTCGCGTTTTCTTAATTGGTTCTACAATGCAACCAACAGACAATTTAATGGAATTACTTTTAATGTGTGATGCAGCAAAACGCGCATCTGCTAAAAGTATTACAGTTGTTATTCCTTATTTTGGTTTTGCTCGTCAAGATCGTAAGGATGCTCCACGTGTGCCAATTGGAGCAAAATTAGTTGCAAAAATGTTAATGACAGCTGGAGCAACTCGTGTAATGACTATGGATTTACACGCTGATCAAATTCAAGGATTTTTTGAAGTTCCTGTTGATCATTTATTTGCTTCAACAATTTTTGTTGAATACATTAAAGGTTTAGGCTTAGATAATATTTGTATTGCTTCTCCAGACATGGGAGGTGCTAAACGTGCAAATACATATGCTAAATACCTTAATGCAGATATCGTAATTTGTCACAAAGAACGTAAAGTTGCAAACCAAGTTGATAGCATGATGTTAATCGGTGAGGTTGAAGGTAAAAATGTTATTTTAGTGGATGACATGATTGATACAGCGGGTACACTTGCAAAGGCGGCTGAATTGATTATGGAAAAAGGAGCAAAATCTGTTCGTGCGATTGCAACGCATGGAGTTTTATCTGGACCAGCTTATGAGCGTCTTGATAACTCTCTATTAACGGAAATTGCTATAACTGATAGTATTCCATTAAAAAATACTTCCGTATCTAAAATAAAAGTATTATCTTGCGCTCCGCTTTTTGCTGATGTTATGCATCTAGTACATAGCAACAAATCTATTAGTCAACGTTTTGTTATCTAGTGGTTTAACTAAATATTAAATTATTTTTATTATATACATATTATTATGAAGTCAATTACAATTCAAGGTGTAAAAAGAGAAGACTTAGGTAAAGTGGCTACACGTAACCTACGTAATGCTGAACAAGTACCTTGTGTGGTTTACGGTTCTGGAGAGCCTATCCACTTTTCAGCTGATGAAAAAGCATTCAAATCATTAGTTTACACTCCAGATGCTCATACAGCAACTATCGAGTTAGCTGATGGAGCTAAAATTCAAGCAATTTTACAAGACATCCAATTTCACCCAGTAACGGATAAAATCTTACACGTAGATTTTTACCAATTAAACGAGGACAAACCAGTAACTATGGAAGTTCCAGTTCGTTTAGTAGGACGTGCTCGTGGTTTAGTAGCTGGTGGGGTTTTACGTTTCAACATGCGTAAATTAAAAGTTCGTGCTATTCCAGCAAACTTACCAGACGAAATCGAAATCGATATCACTCCAATGAGAATTGGTCACAAAATGTATGTAGAAACATTGAAAAATGATAACTACACATTCGCTCATCCAGATAACGCAGTAGTAGTTGCTATCCGTACTTCTCGTAACGCTGTTAAAGATGCTGATCAAGACGAAGACGAAGATTAAGAAATTTTCTTTTCAGATAATATTAAACCACTCATTTTTGAGTGGTTTTTTATTTTTAAAAATTTAATAAGATAAATTTGTCCGATTTAAAATTAGTTGTATATTTGCTTCATAATTTATAATGAATAAAAGAAATTAATGTTTTCTAAAGCGTGTGAATATGGAATTAAGGCTTGTGTTTTTATTGCACAAGAATCTGTAGAAGGAAAGAGAGTCAATTTAAAACAAATTGCAAATTCTATTAATTCTCCAGAAGCTTACACAGCCAAAATTCTTCAACAATTAGTTAAAGCAAATGTGATTTCATCTGTCAAAGGAAAAATGGGAGGTTTCCAAATGGATGCAGCGCATTTAGAAGATATCAAATTAGTGAATATCATCAAAGCGATTGACGGAGATGGTCTTTATCATAGTTGCATTTTAGGTTTAGTAGAATGCGATGCTAATAAACCTTGTGCTTTACATAGCCGTGTTTTTGCAATTCGTAATGATTTGCGAGGAATGCTAGAAAAGACATCGATGTTTAATTTGATTGATGATCTAGAGAAAGGAATTGCTTTTCTTAAGCATTAAAAAAATTTGATTAAAAATAAGATAAAAATATCCGATTATCCGAATTAAAAAATTACAACAATGAACCTATTAATAGAACTTCCTCAAACAACTGCTTCTCAGATGAGTTATACTGTAACAGTAAATCTAAATGAAGCGTGCGAAAGGCATCATAAAACATTATTTTTTTGTTGGAATATTCGTGCTGGAATAGATAAAGGAGTCGATATTCAACGAATTGTTGATTATGTAAATTGGTATGGGGAAAAAGTATTATTCAAAAAATTTGAGATAGAAGAAAATTACTTGTTTTCGCTTTTAGATGAAGATCATTACTTGGTAAAAAGAGCATTGAAAGAACATAGACGTTTGAGACGCTTGTTTAAAATAGATGCAAAAAATCCGATGAAAAGTTTGATTTATATCGAAGAAGAATTGGATTTGCATATCAGATTTGAGGAGAAACAAATGTTTCCTGAATTTGAGAAAAATGCAACACAAAAAAAGTTAAAAGTAATTAAAGAACAATTTAATTCACTTTTAACTAACACAGATTGGAAAGATCAATTTTGGTTATAGATCTTTCGTAACCATAAATTTTTACTTATAATTTTTTAGATGATTTTTGAAAAAGAAAAGCTCGATTTTGCAGGTCGAGCTTTTTGCTTTTTTATGTGTTAAGGAAATTATTTCTTAATCTTCACTTCAAAGATTTTGTCCCAAAGCTTTCCAGTAACTAACATATTTCCGTTGTCTTTGAAAGCGATTCCGTTCAATTCTTGCGCTTGTGGATTTCCTTGTTTTCCTTTCAATTCAGCAAAATTAAACTCAGCTTTTACAGCGCCAGTTTGCGGATCTATTACCACGATATTACTGTTATCTGCGTGTCCAGATTTTAGGTAAACATTTGCATAAATTAAACCATCGTGGTATTCAATTTCATTCAAATAACTATATGGTTGTTGACTGTCAAAAGCTTGAACAGTTCTTAAATAATTAAAATTCTCGTCGAAAAAATGAATACGTTGAGAACCTTCTGTAATAGCCAATTCTTTACCAATTGTAGTAATTCCCCAGCCTTCGATAATTTGAGCTGGCATATCAAATTTTTCAACTTGATTAAAGTTCAAATCATATTTATAAATGACACGATCTTGCCATGTTAATTGATAAATAAAACCATTCAGTTCTGTAATTCCTTCTCCAAAAACATCGTCTTTAATTTGATATAATTTTGTAGGTTCAGTTGCCCCCAATTTATATTCAATCAAACGTGTTTTTCCTCCGCGAAGTCCAGTTCCTTCGAAAATATTTCCGTTTTTGAAATAAAAACCTTGCGTAAAATAATCTGGATTATGTGGATAAGTTCCTACAATTTCATAATTCCATTGCGCAGCCGGCTCATTTGCATAAACCACAAACGTAAAATCGCGCGAATTTGTTTCTTCTTCTCCTTTGAAGAATTTCAAATTAACCGTATGATTTCCTAATCCAATTGTTTTCCCGTCAATCGTAAAATCAGCAGGAACTTCTTGTCCATCCACTGAAACTACAACTTTCGTAATTCCATCTAAATTAGTTAAAGGAATATTGATTTTGTCGCCAATTTTGTATTTGTTTTGTTCAATTTTCGAAACAATTTCAGTGATTGCAGTATTGTTTTTTCCAGTCGAATCTTTACAAGAAAATAACACTGAAGAGAAAACTGTTGCACAAACTGATGCTGCGATTAAATATTTTTTCATTTGATGTGTTTTATGTTTTACGAATTAGGTTGCTAATTCTACTACAAATATATTTTATTTTGTTCGATTCGGATTATTTTTTACAAAGGCATCCCAACTCGAATAAGAATTTGACGTCCCAGTTGTTTTACCCGAATTTAGATAATGACAAACCGCAACGGCAAGACCATCTGTGGCATCCAAACGTTTCGGAATTTCTTTCAAACCAAGTAAATGTTGTAACATGCCCGCAACTTGTTCTTTTGATGCATTTCCGTTTCCAGTAATCGCCATCTTAATTTTTTTTGGCGCATATTCTACCACAGGCATATCGCGATGCAGGCAAGCGGCAATACAAACGCCTTGTGCACGTCCAAGTTTTAACATAGACTGAACATTAACGCCAAAAAACTGCGCTTCAATGGCTAATTCATCAGGATGATATTGATCGATAATGGCTAAAGTTTTTTCGAAAATCTTTTTCAATTTAGTTTGCTGGTTCGGAAGTTTGTGCAACAACAATTCGTCTAAAGTAATCAACTTTATTTTGTTATTTTTGACTTCAATCAAACCAAAACCCATCACCATTGTTCCAGGATCAATCCCTAAAATAATCTTTTCCATCGTTGCGAAGGTATTAAGATATTCTGAAAATTAAGCCGAATTTCGACTCGCATTAATATTTCCGAATAACGAACGCATCACAATTTGCTCATAGATTGATTTGAACTCACTTTCATGATGAATTTTGTTCAAAGCAAATTGTTGAATCGTTAATAATGGTAACACAATTTTTTCGCGCATTTGTACTGAAGATTTGTTCAATGGTTCGTCTTGCATCAATTCTGTGTAACCCGAAATTTCTAAACATAATGCTTTTGATAATTCAAATTCATCATGCAAAATATTCCAAAATTCACCATATTCAGGATCATCTCTCATATAAGAAGTTAATGGAAAATATGTTTTTTCCATCGACATCATACTATTTTGAATCAACGTTTTGAAGAAGCTCGAATTTTTGAATAAATCTTTTACATCTTCTAAATGACCTTGTTTTTTCAATTCATTTATAGCCGTTCCAACACCAAAATATCCTGGAACATTTTGTTTTAATTGACTCCAAGAACCCACAAATGGAATAGCACGCAAATCATCAAACTCTAATTTTTTGTCACCACCACGCTTACTCGGACGACTTCCGATATTCGTTTTCCCATAATAATTTAGCGTACTCATATTTTCCAAATAAGGTAAAAATGAAGGATGCGCTTTCAAATCTTCGTATTTCTGATAACTAATTGTGGCTAATTTATCAATCAAAATTCGCTCATCTGGCGAAATCTGACTTGTGCTTGTCGAGAAAACATCCGAAATAATTCCAGCCGTGTACAATTGTTCAAAATTATATTTTGCCTGCGGCATTGTTCCATAATTCGACGTAATTGTTTGCCCTTGAATTGTAATTTGAATTTCGTGATTCGCAATTGTTTTCCCTTGAGAAGCGTAAAATTCGTGCGTTTTTCCACCACCACGCGCAGGAGGTCCACCACGACCATCAAAGAAAATAACTTCGATTTGATTTTTATCCGAAACATTCGAAAGGATTTCTTTGGTGCGATAAATTTCCCAATTCGCTTTGATGTAACCGCCATCTTTTGTTCCGTCCGAAAAGCCTAACATAATCGATTGACGTTGTTTTCTACGTTCTAAATGTTGCGCATAAATAGGTAAATTATACAATTTATTCATCGTATTTTCAGCTCCATCTAAACCTCTAATCGTCTCGAAAAGTGGCATAATATCAAACTTGATTTCGTCATCTTTGTAACCACAAAATTTGAATAAAGCATAAACATTTAAGACATCGAAAATGGTTTCAGAATTTGAAATAATGTATCGGTTAACACCTAATTCACCGTTTCGTTGTTGAATCGTTTTTAATTGATAAACATTTTTGATCGTATCAATCACAATATCATCTTCAAAATCTTCTGGTTTAGCTGTAAAAGACGGATTTGTTAACAATTCGATTTGTTCTGGTTCGTTTAAATCTTTCAGATTAATTCCAGTATATTTTTCAACAATTTGGTTAATTACTTTTTGATGAACACGCGAATCTTGACGAATATCCAAAGAAGCAAAATGCAATCCGAAAATATCAACACGTGTGATAAAATCATCTAAAATATCTAAGAAAACACCATTGTGTTGTTCAATTAAAATTGTACGAATCGTTTGTAAGCGCGTTTTGATTTCATCAATTGTAATCGTTCCATTTTCATTGAACATATTTTCGTAAATCAAATTGCTCAACGTTTTTAAAGGCTCTGTAACATGTTTGAACGTTAATCGTCTTTGAACAATTTTTAGATGATTGTAATAATTTTTTAAGATACTTGTTCGCAATAAACTCGCAACTTTCCAAGTAATTTCTGCTGTAACGAAAGGATTTCCATCACGATCGCCTCCAGGCCAAAAACCTAATTGAATGACAGGAGATTTGAGTGGTTGACTTTCTGTAAAAAACAATTGATTGATTTCGTTATACAATCGTCCAATTGTCTGATAATACACATTTCGTAAATAATAAATAATCGAAACTGCTTCATCGTAAGGTGTCGGTTTTTCTTCGTTGATGAAAGGTGTTTTTCCTAATTGTTGCAACAATAAATCAATTTTACTTACCGAATCTTGTTGAATAGCATCGCGTAAATCCTGAATAATTTGTTGAACATTTGTCGGATAAAATTGCGTTGGATGTGCTGTAAAAACAACTCTTGTTACAAAATCTTCGATTCTGGTTTTTACTTGTTCCATTTTACCTTGCGCCTGTGCAATATGGTAAATGCTTTCCAAACTTCCTTTTTCATTTTCGGAATGTAATGACGGAAATGCAGCATCTTCGATACTATCAAACAAAACAACTTGTCGCTCGATGTATTGTATCATTCGAAACATCAAATCGATTTGCTCTTGTTCGGTTTTTAAATCAGTGTATTTCTCAAAAAAATTGTTGATGATTTCATTTGGCGATTTACCTTCAGGTAAACCTTTTTGACTTTCATCATACAAAAACGGGATCAATGATCCGATGTTTTGCATTTTTTCGTAGGGCAGACTCATAAAGAGACTGTTGTAAATTTGAAACTTATTTTCCACAATTTGGTGGAACTTAAGTTCAGATAAATTCGTACTTCGCATTAATAGGTATTTTTTCTCTTAAGAGTAAATTTACTTGTTTAGAGATAATTATCCTATTTATTTAAATTAAAAAAAGAGAATCAATATGATTCTCTTTTTTTATTATGATCGATTATTTAATTCAATTAATGGTTCAATAAATTCGCGTGTGTTTGCTAGCCTCGGAACTTTATTTTGTCCACCTAACTTACCGCGAGAAGCCATCCATTCGATGAATAATTTTTTGCGAGCTTTATGTACAATTGGGCGATTAAGCGTCATATTATTGTAACGTTTTGCTTCGTAATCTGAATTCACTTCTTGCAAACCTTTGTCTAAACAATCAATAAATTGCTCAAAATTTTCAGGTTCTTTATCAAATTCGATTACCCATTCATGCGCGCCTTTTTCTTTTCCTTGCATAAAAACTGGACCAGCACTATATTCAGAAACAATTGAATTTGTTTGCATACAAGCACGTTTCAAAGCTTCTTCAGCGTTTTCTATCATCAATTCTTCGCCAAATGCATTGATATAATGTTTTGTTCGTCCAGAAACAACAATTCTGTGTGGATTAGTTGAGGTAAAACGAACCGTATCACCAATAATATAGCGCCACAAACCTCCATTTGTTGTAATCACCATGGCGTAATTTTTACCAACTTCAACTTCTCCAATTGTTAAAAACCGTTGAGTTTCTGAACCAAATTCTTCCATTGGAATAAATTCGTAAAAGATTCCGTTGTCTAATAATAACAATAAATCTTTGCTGTGCAATTGATCCTGAATACCAAAAAAACCTTCGGAAGCATTATATAATTCGAAATAATTTAATTTTTTTTGAGTGATTAAATTATAGTTTTCTGCATAAGGTTTGAAGCTGATTCCACCATGAAAAAACACTTCGAGATTTGGCCATAATTCGTCCAAATAATTCTTTCCGGTTTCGGCTAATAATTTATTCAACACAACTAACATCCATGAAGGAACGCCAGTTAAAGAACCAACATCTTCATTTTTTGTTGCATTGATAATCGCATTCATCTTCACATTCCAATCAGACATCAAAGAAATCTCACGATTCGGAATATTTTTCATCTCAGCATAAAAAGGTAAATTATCAATCAAAATAGCTGATAAATCACCAAAACGCGTATCATATTTTTGATAAAGTTCACTACTTCCGCCAATTCTTAGGTTTTTGTGCATAAAAATATCCGTTTCGGGATAAGCATTTAAGTACAACGCAAACATTGTTTTTCCTGCTGCGTAATGGCAATCTTCTAAGGATTCATTACTAATCGGAATAAACTTACTTTTCGCATTTGTTGTTCCAGAAGATTTTGCAAACCACTTTATTTTTCCGTGCCAAGTGACATCTTTTTCACCTTTTCTCGCTAATTCAATATAAGGTTGAAAATCCTCGTAATGCACCGCAGGAACTTGTTCTTGAAATTTCTGTGTCGTTTTGATTTCGTCAAAATGAAATTCTTTTCCGTAAATAGTCGATTTGGCTTTTTTGATATTCTCAAATAACACACGTTCTTGCGTACCAACAGGATTTTTGATGCTTTCCTCGATGACATTCATTCGGCTACGCATCATAATTTCCATAATCTTATTGACTATTCCCATCCGCTAAAAGTTTTGTAGATTTACACAAAATTAATTAAACTTTTTTAGCAAGATGCAGTTTGAAGGACAAATTCGTAAAATGACAACTGAAAATGGAACGCCAATCAATTATTATTGGAATTTCAAAGATGATTTTATCGTTATGAATCAATTGTTAGGAAAAAAAATCAAGATTAACTTTGATCATTACGAATGTTTAAACTGTCACGAGGACAAAGAGATTTATCAGATGGGATATTGTAAAAATTGTTTTTTTACAGTTCCAGAAGCTAATCCAAGTATCATCAATCCAGAACTTTCAACAGCACATTTGGGAATTGCACAACGTGATTTAGAATTTGAAACGAAATTCGAATTGCAACCGCATATTGTGTATTTGGCAAATTCATCGGGAATAAAAGTTGGTGTAACACGTTTAACTCAAGTGCCGACACGTTGGATCGATCAAGGAGCATCAGAAGCTATTATTATTGCTCGAACTGATAATCGTTACGAAGCTGGAATGATAGAGGTTTCGTTGAAAAATGTTATTGCTGATAAAACGAATTGGCAAAGAATGTTGAAAAATGACGTGCCAGAAATTAATCTGTTCGAAAAGTATCACGAAATCAGAAATGAAGTGAATCCAGATTTTCAACAATTTTTGGTTGATGAGCCAGAAGTTTGGAAGTTAGAGTATCCAGTTTTATCTTATCCAGAAAAAGTAAAATCATTAAACTTGAAAAAAACTCCTGAAATAGAAGGTGTTTTGAAAGGAATAAAAGGTCAATACTTGATTTTTGAAGACAATACCGTTTTCAATGTTCGAGGTCATGAAGGTTTTTATGTGAATTTTGAAGTATAAACTTCTTTTTACAATAAAAGATATTCAAAAGTCGATTCTATAACAGAATCGACTTTTTTGTTTCTATCTATTTGATTTCAATAAAAATACTTGTTTTTCATCTTATTTATTTTTACATTAGTTATAATCAATTAACACAAAAAAATAGGAATTATGAAAGCAAGTGCATTACTTATGGTTGGAGGTATTTTGGCTTTAACAGCATGTAATAAAAAATCAGATTTGCCAGATTATAAGGTGAAAGAAGCAGTTTTAGATGTTTACAAATACAGAGCAGATAAGCCAGATTCACTTTTTTCGAAAGTAGAAGGTGTAAATGTGGATGATTTGAATGCGGTGGTTAAACAATATGGACCAGTTGATGTCTACAACTTTGAGAAAATGACTCCTCTTGAAGATGGTGACAAAACAGTTTACGAAGCTGTTTATAAAGTATCTTTTAAAGGAGCAGAAGGAACAGAAACTTTTAAAGTAAGAAAAATTGATAAGTTAGACGGAATTGTTGTTGGCTATGCAAGTGATGTAAAACCTATAGTTGCTCAGTCAGATTCTTTGGCCGTTAAAAAGGATTCGGTGAAATAAATATAAAAAAAGAATAAATACGTAATGATTTATTGAAAAAGTTTGTATATTCGTTATCAATAATGAAACAAAACGGATTAAATACAATCATTTCAATTACGACGACTTCTAGTGTTCACACTTAGAGGAGTCTTGTTATGTATTTAATTCTAAAAAAATAATGCAAAAGCATCTTCTCAAAAGGAAGATGCTTTTTTTATGATCAAAATTTAAATTATGAAAGTTTTAAAATTCGGAGGAACATCAGTCGGATCGGTAGAGAGTATCCGCGCGGTCGTAGAAATTGTTAAACAAGAAAAGCAACAAAATAACTCGATTATTTTGGTTGTGTCTGCTATTTCTGGTTTGACCAATTTATTAACCAAAATGTCCGAAGAAGCTTCATCAGGAAGTTTTGATGAAAATGATTTAAAACTTTTTCAAGAAAAACATTTCGAAATTGTAAAAGCTTTAATCGATGTGCCGAATCAAAATCCGATTTTAACAAAATTGAAATTGTTGATGAATGAGTTAGAAGCATTATTAGAAGGAGTAGAAATTTTGAAAGAATTAAGTCCTCAAACAAAAGATCTGATTTTGAGTTTTGGCGAAAGATGTAGCGCTTTATTAATCGCAAAAGTAATGCAAGAATATGTTGGAGATTCATTGGCGATTAATGCATCAGATTATATTGTGACAGATCATAATTTTGGTCAAGCGAATGTTATCGAGGAAAAATCATTTCAGAATATTCAACAATTAGCAAAAGATTATTCGGATAAATTATTAGTTGTAACAGGATTTATTGCAGCGAATGAAGAAGGGCGAGTAACAACTTTGGGAAGAGGAGGTTCTGATTACACTGCGGCTTTGATTGGTGCGGCTTTACATGCGGAACAAATTGAAATTTGGACAGATGTAAATGGAATGATGACGGCTGATCCTCGTTTTGTAAACAAAGCTTTTTCGTTAGAAAATTTATCATATACAGAAGCGATGGAATTGTCGTATTTCGGTGCGAAAGTGATTTATCCGCCAACAATGGCTCCAGCTTTTAAGCTTAGAATTCCAATTTTAATTAAAAATACATTTCAGCCAGATTTCGAAGGAACAAAAATTCAGTTTGATTCGCAACCAACAGAGTTTCCAATCAAGGGAATTTCGTCGATTAAAGATATTGCGTTAGTCAATATAAAAGGAAGTGGTTTAGTCGGGAAATTGGGCTTTAGTGGGAAACTTTTTTCACTTTTAGCACAACATCATATCAACATTGTGTTGATTACGCAATCTTCGTCAGAACACAGTATCACGCTTGCGATTCATCATAATGAAGTCGAAAAAGCGAAGCAATTAATTGAAGAAGAGTTTTGTTTAGAAATTGCAGCAAAATGGTTGGAGCCAATTGAAGTTGAAGAAAATCTCGGAATTATTGCAATTGTTGGAGAAAACATGAAGAAAACTGTTGGTGTTTCGGGAAAGTTATTTTATGCGTTAGGACGAAATGGAATCAATGTTAGAGCAATTGCGCAAGGTTCTTCGGAGTATAATATTTCGGTTGTGATTAACGAAAATGATTTATCGAAGGCTTTAAATGCCGTGCATGATGCGTTTTTTAATCATTTGAAAAAAACAATTCATGTTTTCAATGTTGGAGTGGGAAATATTGGTTCGACATTTTTAAATCAATTAGAAAAACAGAAAGATTTTTTAGCAAAAAATAATGATATCGAAATAAAATTGGTTGGATTATCAAATTCAAAAAAAATGATGTTTGATGAAAACGGAATCAATTTATCGAATTGGAAAAATGAATTAGAAAATTCTTCTTCATCAGCTGATTTGAATGAATTTATTCAAAAAATGAAACAGTATAATTTACCAAATTGTGTTTTTGTTGATAATACTGCGAGTTCTGATTTGCCAAATTATTACAACCAAATTTTCGAAAGCAGCATTTCGGTTGTAACATGTAATAAAATTGCGAATTCGTCTTCTTATCAAGACTATAAAAACTTGAAAGAAACGGCTCGAAAATATGGGATTGATTTTCTTTATGAAACGAATGTTGGAGCAGGTTTACCAATTATTAGTGTGTTGAAAGATCTACGAATGAGTGGAGATCAAATCCTAAAAATTGAAGCGATTTTATCAGGAACAATTTCGTATATCTTTAATCATTTTAAAGGTGAAAATACATTTGCCGAAGTTGTAAAAAAAGCACAAGAATTAGGTTATACAGAGCCAGATCCTCGAGATGATTTGAGCGGAATAGATTTTATGCGAAAAATGTTGATTCTTGCTCGTGACAATGGTTACGAAGTGGAAGCGGCAGATGTAAAAATTGATTCTATTTTGCCAAAATCTTGTCTAGAAGCTGCAACTGTAGAAGATTTTTATAGAGAATTAGTTAACGAAAATGATTATTTCGAAAAGATAAAACATCAAGCAGAAGCAGAACAGAAAATAATTCGTTACATCGGGATTTTAGAAGATGGAAAAATATCCATTTCGTTAGAATTGGTTGACAATCAACATCCGTTTTATGCCTTGTCTGGAAGCGATAACATTATTTCGTTTACAACAGCACGTTACAAGGAACGTCCTTTGGTTGTGAAAGGTCCTGGAGCTGGCGCGGAAGTTACGGCGGCTGGCGTTTTTGCAGATTTAGTTAACATAAGTTCAATACGATAAAAGATGAATCAAACAATCGAAAATAAATATAAGCTTGATCAAGCGAAGTTTTTAGAAAAAGTACACGTTTTTGCTCCTGCAACAGTTGCGAATATGATTTGTGGATATGATATTTTGGGCTTTGCGGTGGATTATCCAGGTGATGAGGTAATCATGAAAAAGACAGAAAAATTAGGAATCGAAATTCTGACAATTACAGGAGACGAAGAGAAATTACCTTTGGATGCAATGAAAAATACAGTTTCTCATTCGGCATGGAAATTATTTTGTGATTTAGGTTTACAAGATTCTTTTGGATTATCGATAGAATTACACAAGAAAATGCCGATTGGAAGCGGTTTAGGCTCAAGTGCGGCGAGTACAGTTGCTGGACTTTTTGCATTAAATGAATTATTAGGAAAACCACTTTCTAAAAATGATCTTTTACCTTATTGTATGGAAGGCGAACGATTGGCTTGTGGCGCTGCTCATGCGGATAATGTTGCGCCATCGTTGTTTGGTGGAATTACGTTGATTCCTTCTTACGAACCACTTTTGGTGCGTTCTTTGCCTGTTCCCGAAAATTTGTATGTCACACTGATTTATTCAAAAGTAGAAGTGCCAACAAAGGATGCGCGCAAATTAATTAAAGATAAAGTGCAATTGAGTAAAGCAATAAAACAATGGGGGAATATTGCAAGTTTGGTTGCGGCACTTTATGAGAATGATTATGAAGAAATTGGTCGTTCGATGCAAGATGATATTATTGAGCCAAATCGTTCTTTATTGATTCCATATTTTAATGAAATGAAAAGTATTTCGCTCGAAAATAAGGCATTAACGTTTGGGATTTCTGGTTCTGGCCCAACTGTTATGGCTTTATCTAAAAGTAAATTGGATGCAGAAATTATCGAACAAAAATTAAATGATTTTTTGATGATAAAAGAAATTGAACATTTATCATTTATCTCTAAAATTAATCAACAAGGACCTTACATAAAACACTAAAAATGGAATTATACAGTACAAATAATCATAATAATAGAGTTGATTTTAAACAAGCGGTTTTTCAATCTTTGCCAGAAGATAAAGGATTGTATATGCCTTTGTCATTGAAAAAATTAGATGAAAATTGGATGAATTCGATTGAGAATTATTCATTTCAAGAGGTTGCGAAAAAAGTAACAAATCATTTATTAAAAGATGATTTTTCTGAAGAAACGATTAATAATTTGATTGATGAGGTTATCAATTTTCCTGCGCCTTTGGTATTTTTAGAAGATGATTTAGCTGTTTTGGAATTGTTTCACGGACCTTCTTTTGCGTTCAAGGATTTTGGAGCGAGATTTATGAGTCGCGTGATGGCACATTATTCGAAAAAAGATAATCAATTGTTAGATGTTTTGGTCGCAACTTCTGGCGATACAGGAGGCGCTGTAGCACTCGGTTTTCTGGGAGTAGAAGGAACGCGAGTAACGATTTTATATCCAAAAGGAAAAGTGTCGCCGATACAAGAATTGCAATTAACGGCAAATGGAAAAAATATTCGTGCGATAGAAATTGACGGAACTTTTGATGATTGCCAAGCTTTGGTAAAGCAAGCTTTTTTAGATAAAGATTTAATGAAAAATCTAAATTTAACCTCAGCAAATTCGATTAATATTGCTCGCTTAATTCCACAATCTTTCTATTATTTCGAGGCTTTTGCTCAAGCAAAAAGAAAAGGTTTTGAGAAAGTTTCTTTTGTTGTTCCAAGTGGAAATTTCGGGAATATTACAGCTGGTATTTTGGCTTCAAAATTAGGATTGGAAGTAGAACAATTTGTTGCGGCTACAAATGCGAATGATACTGTTCCGTCGTTTTTAAAAACCGAAAATTATCAACCAAAACCTTCTGTACAAACGTTATCGAATGCAATGGATGTTGGAAATCCGAGCAATTGGGTTCGTGTGATGGAATTTTTTGAGCAAGATGTGGAGCAATTAAAATCAAAAATGGTTTCAAAAGCTTATTCTGATGTAGAAACAACAAATGCAATAATAGAAATTAATCAACAATATAATTATATTGCTTGTCCGCATACGTCGATTGCGTGGTTAGCGGCAAAGGAATATCAAGCGAAAAAACAAGATGAAAAAGAATTGGTGGTGTTTTTATCGACGGCACATCCATGTAAATTTCCTGAGGTTTTTCCGAAAGAAATACAAGATAAAATTGTCTATCCAAAAGAAGTCGAAGAATTGAAATTGAAACAATCAAATAAAGTTGAAATGAAT
Organism: Empedobacter sp. R750; assembly: GCF_030324345.1. NCBI lineage: Bacteria > Pseudomonadati > Bacteroidota > Flavobacteriia > Flavobacteriales > Weeksellaceae > Empedobacter > Empedobacter sp. R750. The sequence continues at coordinate 78,739 of NZ_JACAGF010000005.1, forward strand.
AATAATTTTGATGAATTGAAAAATTGGTTGTTGAATAATTAATAAATTAAAAAGCAAAGTTTCTAACTTAATAGAAGCTTTGCTTTTTTTGAATAATATATTAATGATGGAAAAATTATCCAATCATTAACGAAAAAAGTGTGTTGTCTGTATTAAGATATTGATATTCGAAATGATGATTTTCTAATCTAAAAATTAAACCATCTAAATCTTCTTTTTTGTCTAATTCAATGCCAACTACTGCTGGACCTGTTTCTTTGTTGTTTTTTTGCGTGTATTGGAAATAGGTGATGTCATCATTTTCACCCAAAACTTCGTTCACTAATTCTTTTAAAGCGCCGGCACGTTGAGGAAAATTGATAATGAAATAGTGTTTCAAACCTTCATATTGCAAACTTCTTTCTTTTATTTCTTCCATTCGCGTAATGTCGTTGTTGCTTCCGCTAAGCACACAAACCACATTTTTTCCTTTGATTTCTTCCTTAAAAAAATCTAAAGCCGAAACACTCAAAGCGCCTGCTGGTTCTACAACAATTGCATCTTCATTGTACAAACGCAAAATGCTCGAACAAACTTTTCCTTCCGGAACTGCGCAAGTTGTTTCTAAACCTTCTGCACAGATTTTATAGGTTTTTTCGCCTGCTTTTTTTACAGCTGCACCGTCCACAAAAGGATCAATCTTCGCTAATGCAACAGATTTTTTTTGTTTGATAGCTTCTGCCATACTTGCTGCTCCACTCGGTTCTATACCAATAATTTTGGTGTTTGGACTAAGTGTTTTCATCACAGAAATAACGCCAGATGCTAAACCTCCACCACCAATTGGCACGAAAATATAATCGATTGGTTGATCGCATTGATTCAAAATTTCTAATGCAACCGTTCCTTGTCCTGCGATTACTTTTTCATCATCAAAAGGATGAATAAAAGTAATATTTCCTTCTTGTGATAATTGATGTGCAAAAGCCGATGCATCATCAAATGTATCGCCATGTAAAATGATTTCGATTTGATCTTTCCCAAACCATTTTACTTGTTTTATTTTTTGTTGAGGTGTCGTGGTTGGCATCACAATTTTACCTTTAATATTTAATTGTTGACACGAATACGCCACACCTTGTGCATGATTTCCTGCACTTGCGCAGATCACACCATTATTTTTTTCTTGTTCTGATAACTGAACGATTTTATTATAAGCACCACGTAATTTGTACGAACGGACGACTTGTAAATCTTCTCGTTTTAGATAGACATTCGCTTCAAATTGACGACTTAAATTTTCATTGAAATCGAAAGGAGTGTTTTTGGCAACTCCTTTCAAATTCATTTGTGCTAAGTTTACTTCGTCAAGCGAAATGCCTAAGGTCTCAGTTTTTTCATTTCTAAGCCCATTTGCCATAATTCACTGTTTGTTAGTTATTTTATCCATTTTGCATTTTGATAATTTTAGCAATAAAACCGTCAGTTCGAGTGGAATTCTATAAGAATTTTGTATCGAGAAAAAGGTTTTATATGTTAAAATTCTATTCTCGATACAATTTTTATTCAGTTTGTACTGAACTAAAAATCACTCGAATTGACGAATTTTAATTCAAAATGCATAAGATGTTTATTTTAATATTTGACTATGCCGTTTTTATCGTTTTCATAGCAGTCATTGCTTTACGAAGTTTTTTTCCTACAGTTTCGACAGGATGATTACGTAAAACATCATTTATATGTACTAATGTCGCATTGTCAACAGCATTGTCTTTTCCTTCGTTGTAATTTTTACCGACAACGTCTACGTTTACTTTTGTCATGAAATCTTTTAACAAAGGTTTACAAGCTTGATCGAAAAGATAACAACCATATTCTGCTGTATCAGAAATCACACGATTCATTTCGAATAATTTTTTACGAGCAATTGTATTTGCAATTAATGGTGTTTCGTGTAATGATTCGTAATAAGCAGATTCAGGTTTAATTCCAGCTTCCACCATAGTTTCGAAAGCTAATTCAACTCCAGCACGAACAAAAGCAACCATTAAGGTATAATTGTCAAAATATTCTTGTTCTGTAATATTTGCGTCGCCTGCGGGTGTTTCTTCAAAAGCAGTTTCACCAGTTTCAGCTCTCCATTTTAATAAATTTTTATCATCATTCGCCCAATCTTCCATCATTGTTTTACTAAACTCTCCAGAAATAATATCATCTTGATGTTTCTGGAATAAAGGACGCATAATATCTTTTAGTTCTTCTGATAATTCAAAAGCTTTCACTTTAGCAGGATTACTTAATCTATCCATCATACCGCTAACTCCACCATGTTTTAAGGCTTCAGTAATGACTTCCACACCATATTGAACCAATTTTGAAGCATAACCAGCATCAATTCCGTTTTCAACCATTTTATCGAAAGAAAGAATAGAAACTGTTTGTAAAAGACCGCATAAAATGGTTTGTTCTCCCATCAAATCAGACTTTACTTCTGCCACAAAAGATGATTTTAAAACACCTGCTCTATGACCACCAGTTCCTGCACAATATGCTTTAGCTTGGTCAAGTCCTTTTCCTTCGGGGTCATTTTCTGGATGAACAGCAATTAATGTAGGAACTCCAAATCCTCTTAAATATTCTGCACGAACTTCTGAACCAGGACATTTTGGAGCAACCATGATTACCGTAATATCTTTACGAATTTGTACACCTTCTTCTACGATATTGAATCCATGAGAATATAAAAGTGTGGCACCTTCTTTTATAAGAGGTTGAATAGTGTTAACTACTTGCGTGTGTTGTTTGTCTGGCGTTAAATTCGCTACAACATCAGCATTTGGGATTAATTCCTCGAAAGTACCAACTGTAAAATTATGACTTGTTGCATTTTTCCAAGAATCTCTTTGTTGTTCAATGGCTTCTTTACGTAACGCGTACGAAACGTCTAAACCGCTGTCGCGTAGATTTAATCCTTGGTTTAATCCTTGCGCACCGCAACCTACAATTACAATTTTTTTGCCTTTTAATGCGTCTGTACCTTTTGCGAATTCAGAGTTATTTAGAAATTCTGCTTGTCCAAGTTGATATAATTGATCTCTTAATGATAGAGAATTAAAGTAATTAGTCATTTTTGTGTTTTTTAATAAAATTTATTTGTTGAATTGTTCGTCTTTACATTGTGAAAACTGAGGTTCCTTCGTTTAGGAATTCATTTTCGATTACTTCTTTTGATGGTTCGTCTTTCTCGAATTGTAATAATTTTTCATGAAAACCAGCACTTGCTTTGATAATCGCTATTCTGGCTCCTCGAACAAATTCTATTAAGCCATATTTCGTCAATTCTTGTGTTAGATTATCAATTTCTTCACGATGACCAGCTGTTTCAAAAACCGTATAATCATTGCGAATCACAACTGTATTTGCACCGTATTGACGTAGCAAACGTTCTACATATGCCTTTTCAGCAATAATGTTGGTTGGTACTTTGTATAAAGCTTGTTCTTGCCAAATTAATTCATCATTATTATTGAAATAAGCTTTAAGAACATCGATTTGTTTCTCAATTTGCATGCAAAGTTTTCGAACTACTTCTTCAGATTCTTCAATCACAATTGTAAATCTGTGTACATTTTCTATTTCTGATGGAGAAGTGCTTAAACTTTCAATATTAATTTTTCGTCGAGTAAAAATTCCTGCAACTCTTCCTAAAATTCCTATGGAATTTTCTGTATATAACGTAATTGTATATTCTTGTTTTGAGTCCATAATAATTTATTTTAATCTAATTTCAGAAACACTTGTACCTTGTTCTACCATAGGAAATACATTATTTTCTTTTCCTACCATAACTTCTAAAAGATATGAACCATCATGTTCTAACATTTCTTTTAATGCATTTTTCAAGTCATTTCTCGCCTCTATTTTTTGACCTTCTATTTGATATGCTTTTGCAAGCGCAACAAAATCTGGACTTGTAATATCTACGAAAGAATAGCGTTTATCGTTGAATAATTCTTGCCATTGACGAACCATTCCAAGGAAGCTATTGTTTAGAATTAACATTTTTACTTTAGCTCCGAATTGCATAATCGTTCCCATTTCTTGTAACGTCATTTGGAAACCTCCATCTCCACAAACCATTACAATGTCTTTTTCAGGTGCTCCGTACCATGCTCCAATTGCAGCAGGTAAACCAAATCCCATCGTTCCTAATCCGCCAGATGTAACTAAAAGTTTAGAATCTTTGAATTTCGCATAACGGCAAGCCGCCATTTGATGTTGTCCAACGTCTGTCACAATAACTGCTTCTCCGTTTGTTAACTCATTTAATGTATTAATAACCTCAGCCATAGACATCACATCAGTTGTTGGATGGAATTCTTTCTCAATAACTTCTGTGCGTTCTTCTTTTTCGAGATCTCTAAATTCTTTTAACCATTCTGAGTGGTCATTAGGATCAATCAAATTTGTTAATAATGGAAGCGTTTTCTTGCAATCACCCCAAACAGGAACAGCAACTTTTACATTTTTACCAATTTCTGCTGGATCAATATCGAGATGAATCACTTTCGCTTGTTTTGCATATTTGTCTAAACGTCCGGTTACGCGGTCATCAAACCTCATCCCAATAGCAATTAATATATCGCAATCATTTGTTTTGACATTCGGAGAATAATTTCCATGCATTCCTAATAAACCAACATATTGTGGATGATCTGTATCTAAAGAACTTAACCCCATTAAAGTTGTTGCTACAGGAATTCCAGATTTTTCTAAGAAATCTTTTAACTCTTGTTCTGCTTTTCCAAGCAGTATTCCTTGACCAATAATCGCAAATGGTTTTTTAGCTTGATTAATAAGTTCAGCAGCAGCTTTTACATATTCAGTTCTTATTTCTGGTTCTGGTCTATAACTGCGAACATGAGTGCATTTCTCATATTTTTTCTTTTCAACAAGCTGTATTTGAGCATTTTTTGTAATGTCAATCAACACAGGTCCTGGTCTTCCAGAGCGTGCGATATGAAAAGCTTTTGCTAAAACATCATTGATTTCTTCCGCATCAGTAATTTGATAATTCCATTTCGTGATGGGATTAGTAATGTTGATAACATCAGTTTCTTGAAAAGCATCCGTTCCTAAAAGAGAAGCGAAAACTTGTCCTGTGATACATACGATAGGATTACTATCAATCATGGCATCAGCAATTCCGGTTACTAAATTCGTTGCGCCTGGCCCACTCGTAGCAAAAGCTACACCTACTTTTCCTGAAGTTCTTGCATAACCTTGCGCAGCATGAATACCACCTTGTTCATGACGAACTAAAATGTGTTCTAATTTATCTTTGTAGTCATACAAAGCATCGTATATAGGCATAATTGCACCACCAGGATAGCCAAAAACTGTTGAAACTCCTTCTGCTAATAAAGCATTAATAATTGCTTGTGAACCTGAAATTTGAGTTGGTTTATTGGTCAGTAAGACATCCTTCTGAAGCGTTTCCGACTTGCTTTGCGTATTTGTATAAGACTCCATTTTTTACTTTTAATGCGGGTTGTTTCCAGTTATTTTTTCGATTTTCTAATGTTTTTTCATCAACCAAAAGATTCAATTCATTCTTGTTGATGTCAATTTCGATGAGGTCATCATTTTCGACTAATGCGATTGGACCTCCTTCAAAAGCTTCTGGTGTGATGTGACCGACGACAAATCCGTGCGTTCCGCCACTAAATCGTCCATCAGTAATTAAAGCGACTTTATCTCCCAATCCAGCGCCGATGATGGCAGAGGTTGGTTTCAACATTTCTGGCATTCCAGGACCTCCTTTTGGACCTTCGTTTCGAATGACGATAACGCTTCCAGCTTTGATTTTTAAATCTTCAATTGCTTTTAAAACTTCAACTTCACTATTAAAAACTTGTGCTTTTCCTTTAAAATAAAAACCTTCTTTTCCAGATATTTTCGATACTGATCCGCCTGGAGCAAGGTTTCCGTAAAGCATTTGTAAGTGTCCAGTTTCTTTTACAGGATTTGATAATGGACGAATAATATATTGTTTCGTAAAATCTAAATCAGGAACTGACTCTAAATTTTCTGCTAATGTTTTTCCAGTAACTGTTAAACAACTTCCATCGATTAATCCTTCTTGTAACATATATTTTAAAACAGCAGGAACGCCACCAACTTTACTCAAATGTTCCATCAAGTATTTTCCACTTGGTTTCAAATCTGCTATAACAGGTGTTTTATCGTTGATTGCTTGTATATCGTCTAATGATAATTTGATATTCATAGTAGCGGCAATCGCTAATAAATGCAAAACAGCATTTGTACTCCCGCCTAAAACAACAATCGTTTTGATGGCATTTTCTAAAGAATTCTTCGTGATGATATCACTTGGTTTAATATCTTTTTCTAATAAAATTCTTAGATAATGCGCCGCAGTTGTGCATTCGTTTTTCTTTTCTTGACTAAGAGCAGGATAAGAAGATGAATAAGGTAAACTCATTCCCATTGCTTCAATCGCCGCTGCCATTGTGTTTGCTGTGTACATTCCGCCGCAAGCACCTGGACCAGGACATGCATTCTGAATGATTCCACAAAAATCTTTGTCATCAAGATTTCCGTTTAATTTTTTACCTAATGCTTCAAATGCAGAAACAATGTTTAATTCCTCTTCTTTGTAGTGTCCAGGAGCAATTGTTCCACCATAAATCATGATCGAAGGACGATTCAAACGTCCCATTGCCATAATCGATCCAGGCATGTTTTTATCACAACCTGGTATTGTGATTACGCCATCGTAAAAGTGTCCTGCACAAACAGTTTCGATAGAATCTGCGATGATTTCTCTACTTACCAAAGAGTAGCGCATTCCAGAAGTTCCGTTGGTAATTCCATCGCTAATTCCGATAGTATTGAACTTCAATCCGATTAGGTTTTCGGCTTTCATTCCGTCTTGTACCAACTGCGCAAATTGATTCAGATGCATATTGCAAGTATTTCCATCGTATCCCATACTTGCAATTCCGATTAGTGGTTTTTTTAGGTCTTCGTTCGTTAGGCCAATCCCATGTAACATCGCTTGTGACGCGGGTAAAGTGTCATCTTGCGTTACGGTTCGGCTGTGTTTGTTTAGTGCTTCGTTGTTGTTTTTCATCACTGTTTATTTGACATTTGTTTGTATTAAAAACATAAAAAAAGCCACCTTGAATAAAGGTGGCTCATAAAAAATCGTTCAAAAAATTCGTCATAAAACCACCTTTCCTAATCGTAAGACCAAGACTAAAATAATAATGATAATAATGACGAAATTGTTTTGCATAATATTGTTTAATTAATTTTTTTCCATAAAAAAAGCCACCTCGTTAAGAAGTGGCTTTAATTGTTATTTTGTATGTACACAACTAATTACCACTCCTAGGAATAAGAATGACTAAAATAATCAAGTTGATAATGTTGTGAACTAATTTCATTTTCTTTTTTTGATAAATCAAAGCTAGGATTAATTTTTTTAACTTAGCTCAACTTTTTTTATAAATTTTCCGAAAAATTTTCATTAATTGAAAATTCGCATTTTAACATTGCTTTTTTTGAAGATTGTTTAAAAATAAGTTTATAAAATTTTATATTTGCAAAACTTTGGAACAGAAAACTATTCACAACGTTTTTAGCTTATACGATTCTTCAGATTTCGTACAGAAGCTTATTGTCAATTTTAAAAATAATCCACAGCATAAAGTCAATATCAAAGGTTTTTTAGGTTCAGGATTGAGCATTTTAACAGGTCATTTATATGATCGTGTTGCGCGTCCTACGATTCTAATTTTTGATGATAAAGAAGAAGCGGCTTATGTGTTGAATGATTTGGAAACTTTGTTTGATAAAGAACAAATTTTATTTTTCCCGTCATCTTACAAGCGTCCTTACGAAATTGAGGAAGTAAATAATGCGAATGTTGTCATTAGAACGGAGGTTTTAAATGTGTTATCGCACTCTAAACGACCAAAAATTGTGGTGACGTACGCAGAAGCGTTGTCTGAAAAAGTGGTGACAAAAAAAGCGCTTTCTACAAATACGCTTAAAGTAAAGGTTGGAAATGATTTGGGAATTGATTTTTTAACGGAAGTTTTATCTTCTTATAATTTTCATCGCGTTGATTTTGTTTCCGAACCAGGAGAATTCTCGATTCGTGGTGGAATTATTGATGTTTTTTCATTTTCAAATGAACATCCTTATCGTATTTCATTGTTTGGTGATGAGGTGGAAACCATTAGAACGTTTGATATCGAGAATCAATTGTCTATTGCAACGACAAAAGAAATTACGATTATTCCGAATCTCGAAAGTAAATCGATTAATGAAAAGCGAGAGAGTTTTTTAGAATATATTTCAAAAGATAGTTTAATCATCGCCAAAAATATTTCTGTTTTAGCAAAACAAATTACTAAGAATTTTGAACAAGCTGAGTCTGCTTTTTCTGAATTAAAAGGAGAAATTAAACAAGCGGAACCGAATCAATTATTTTTGAATGAAAATGGTTTTCTTCAACAAATTTCATCTTTTGGTGTAATTGAGTGTTCGATGAAGTCTTATTTTGAAACTGTTGAAGAAATAGAATCACCATTCAAACCTCAACCAAGTTTTAACAAGCAATTCGAATTATTAATTGATGATTTGAATGAACACAAAACAGAAGGTTTCAAAAATGCACTGATTTGTTCAAGTGAAACACAAATCAAACGTTTCGAAGAAATCTTTGAAGATATTGGAAAAGAGGTTTCATATATTCCAGTTTTGGGTTCTATTTATCAAGGTTTCATTGATGAAGAAATCAAATTAACATGTTATACCGATCATCAGATTTTTGGACGTTATCATAAATTCAATCTTCGAAATTCATTTTCCAAAAAAGAAGCGATTACGCTAAAGGAAATCAATTCGTTGCAAGTTGGTGATTTTGTGACGCATATCGATTATGGAATCGGAAAATTTGCCGGTTTGGTACGGTTGAATAATAATGGCGTAACGCAAGAATCAATCAAATTGATTTATCAAAATAATGATATTTTGTACGTTAATATTCATTCGTTGCATAAAATTGCGAAGTTTAGAGGAAAAGATGGCGCTGAGCCAAAAATCTCGAAACTTGGTTCGCCAGCTTGGAAAAATTTAAAGAATAAAACCAAAGCGAAAGTAAAAGAAATTGCCTTCGATTTGATTAAATTATATGCGAAACGTCGTGCCAGAAAAGGTTTTGCGTATTCGCCTGATACGTATTTGCAAAATGAGTTGGAAGCTTCTTTTATTTATGAAGATACGCCCGATCAGTACAAAGCGACGCAAGATGTGAAAGCTGATATGGAATCTGAACGCCCGATGGATCGCCTGGTTTGTGGTGATGTAGGTTTCGGGAAAACGGAAATCGCGATTCGTGCGGCGATGAAAGCTGCAGTAGATGGAAAGCAAGTTGCTGTTTTGGTTCCAACAACGATTTTGGCTTTTCAACATTTCAAAACATTTTCAGAGCGTTTACGAGATTTGCCTGTGAAAGTTGCTTATCTCAATCGATTTGTAACAGGAGCAAAGAAAAAGGCCGTTTTAGATGGTTTAAAATCTGGTCAAGTTGATATTGTGATTGGGACGCATCAATTGGTTAATCCAAAAATTGAGTACAAAGATTTAGGCTTATTAATTGTGGATGAAGAGCATAAATTTGGTGTTGGTGTAAAAGATAAATTGAAAACGCTTCGCGAAAATATTGATACATTAACGTTGACTGCAACGCCAATTCCGCGTACACTTCAATTCTCGTTGATGGCTGCGCGAGATTTATCGGTCATCAAAACTCCTCCACCAAATAGACAACCTGTCGATACGCAATTGGTTGGTTTCAATGAAGAGATTTTCCGTGATGCGATTATGTACGAAATGCAGCGTGGCGGACAAGTTTATATCATTCACAATCGTGTGCAATCGTTGAAAGATATTGCAGGAATGGTGCAACGATTAGTTCCTGATGCGCGTGTGGCGATTGGTCATGGACAGATGGATGGAAAAGAATTAGAGGCTGTATTGCTCGATTTTATTGATGGTCGATATGATGTTTTTGTATCAACAACGATTATCGAATCTGGTTTGGATGTTCCGAATGCGAATACGATTTTAATTAATGATGCGCAGAATTTCGGTTTGGCAGATTTGCATCAAATGCGTGGGCGTGTTGGTCGTAGTAACCGCAAAGCGTTCTGTTATTTGGTTGCGCCGCCACTTTCGGTTTTAACGGACGAAGCGCGTAAACGTTTGCAAGCAATTGAGCAGTTTTCTGATTTAGGTTCTGGATTTAATATTGCCATGAAAGATTTAGAAATTCGTGGAGCGGGAAATCTTTTAGGTGCTGAACAAACAGGATTTATGATGGATATTGGTTTCGAAACGTATCAAAAAATCTTGAATGAAGCAATTGAAGAATTGAAAGAAACAGATTTCAAAGATTTGTTCGAAGATCAAAAATCGGGAGAAGTAAAATCCTATGTTTCGGATGTACAAATTGATTCAGATTTACAGATTATGTTCCCAGATGAATACATTGAAAGTTCGGAAGAACGTTTGTTATTATACAAAGAATTAGCTGATATCGAAACTGAAACAGATTTACAAACGTTTAAAAATAATTTGATTGACCGTTTCGGAAAATTACCAATTGAAGCCGAAAATTTATTGGAATCAATTCAATTGAAATGGATCAGTAAAAAATTAGGTTTCGAACGCTTGGTGATGAAAAATGGAGTTTTATTGGCTTATTTTATTAATAAACCACAAAGCGAATTTTATCAGTCAGACGAATTTAGATTAATTTTAAATTACGTTCAAAATAACCCTAAAAACATCAGTTTTAAGGAAAAATCACCCAAAAAAGGAGAAGAGTATCCAACATTGTTAGTACGATTTGAACATATCAAAACTGTGCATGAAGCACTGCAAAATCTACAAAATTTATTAATTCATTAACTTTTTTAAGTTTTAATTAGTAATCTAATAAAATACATAGGGAGAATTGACCAAGTTGTTAGTCCTCCTTTTTTTATTCAATCATCAAACTTCCGATATAGATAAATGATATATAATTTATCATATAAAGAACTATAACTAGCTGAAAACTAATTTACATAAATAATATGATATTTTATTATTATTTTTATCGATAAAATATTAGTTGGAAAAATAGTAAAGTAGTTATGGAAACAGCATCAAGTTATATTCCTATTCTCATTCTTTTTGTGGTTGCTTTTGCGTTTGTAACGGGTACTATCGTTGCGACACATTTGCTTGGACCGTCCAGAAAAACAGACGAAAAATTAGAGAATTTCGAGTCTGGGATTGAGAAAGTAGGAAATGCAAGACAGCCATTTGCAATTAAATACTTCCTAGTAGCCATTTTATTCGTGTTATTCGACGTAGAGGTGATCTTCTTTTACCCGTATGCAGCGAATTTTAAAGAATTAGGTTGGGAAGGTTTTGCAGCAGTTGTAACATTCGTTGGATTATTCTTTGTGATGTACTTGTATGTACGCAAAAAAGGAGCTCTTAATTGGGAAAAATAGAGCGATTAAAATTCTAAAATAATAGTATAATGATTCATAATAAAAGACCAGTAACACACAATACCAATGTGAAGATTGTAGAGTCTCCAGGTGGTTTTGAAGGTGAAGGTTTTATGGCGATGCAACTATCAAAAGTAGTTGGATTAGCGCGTAAAAACTCTATTTGGCCTTTACCATTTGCGACAAGTTGTTGCGGAATCGAGTTTATGGCGACAATGGGTTCGACATATGATTTGGCACGTTTTGGATCTGAACGTTTGGCTTTTACGCCTCGTCAGTGCGATTTGTTGATGGTAATGGGTACAATTTCTAAAAAAATGGCGCCTGTTCTGAAGCAAGTTTACATACAAATGGCAGAACCTCGTTGGGTAATTGCTGTTGGTGCTTGTGCAAGTTCGGGAGGAATTTTTGATACATATTCGGTTTTACAAGGAATTGATGAAGTAATTCCAGTAGATGTTTATGTGCCAGGTTGTCCGCCTCGTCCAGAAGCAATTATCGATGGTGTAATGCGTATTCAGGAGTTGGTAGAGAGCGAAAGTGTTCGTCGTAGAAGTAGCGAAGAATATCAACAACTTTTAGCAAGTTATGGAATTAAATAAGTTGAAATAATGGACAATTCATTTATAAAAGACCGTTTGGTTCAGAAGTTTCAAGAAAATATATACGGATACGAAGAGCATTTCGGTGTATTGACTTTATACGCTAATAAAGATTTCAATCTAAAGATTTTACAATATTTATATGATGATGAGCAATTATCTTTCAAATTTTTGAAGGATTTAACAGCTATTCATTATCCTAATAATGTTGGAGAAGAATTGGTTGTAACCTATTTAGTTTATAATCTATACGAAGGAGTTGAGGTTCGATTAAAATTTGCTTTACCGATCGATAAACCTTCGATTTTTACAGCAACTAAATTATTCGAAACGGCTAACTGGTTAGAGCGTGAAGCGTATGATTTCTATGGAGTTGATTTTGTAGGACATCCAAATTTGATTCGTGTCATGAATGTTCCAGAAATGGATTATCATCCATTACGCAAAGAGTTCCCATTAGAGGATCAAACGCGTAAAGACAAAGATGACGATATGTTTGGTCGTGGTGGTGATTTCAATTATGGAGGTTTTAATGTAAAAGCAAATTAACCATGGGAAAAGAGAAAACTAAAAAATTAAAGCATCTTGATCTTCCAGATGGTTCGTTAGAAAAAAGCACAATTACCTTAAACTTAGGGCCTACGCATCCTGCAACACATGGGGTATTTCAAAATATTTTAGAGATTGATGGTGAAATCATCAAATCTGCGGTTCCTACAGTTGGGTATATTCACCGTGCTTTTGAGAAAATTGCTGAACGCAAACCTTTGTACCAAATTACACCTTTAACAGACCGTTTGAACTATTGTTCGGCGCCGTTAAATAACTTAGGTTGGCACATGACAGTTGAGAAATTCGTTGGAATTGAAGTTCCAAAACGAGTTTCTTATTTGCGTGTTATCATTATGGAATTGGCTCGTATGGCAGATCATATCGTATGTAATTCGATTATGGGTGTTGATACAGGAGCATTTACAGGATTCCTTTATATGATGAAATATCGCGAGTTGATTTATGAGATTTACGAAGAAATTTGTGGTTCTCGTTTAACAACAAATATTGGTCGTATAGGTGGTTTTGAACGTGATTTTTCTGAAGTTGCATGGACAAAAATTCATCGTTTCGTGAGAGAGTTTCCAGATGTCTTAACAGAGTTTGAAAACTTATTTTTACGTAACCGTATTTTTATGGATCGTACACAAGGAGTTGGAGGAATTTCGGCTGAGAGTGCATTAAATTATGGTTTCACAGGACCAAATTTACGTGCAGCTGGTGTAGATTATGATGTTCGTGTAGCGAAACCATATTCTCGTTACGAAGAATTCGAATTCGATATTCCAGTTGGTACAACGGGAGATTGTTATGATAGATTCTTAGTTCGTGGTCAAGAAATGTGGCAAAGTTTAAGCATCATCAAACAAGCAATTGCAAAGATTGATGCATTAGAAGGAGAAGAAGCAACGCAATATCATGCTGATGCTCCAGACTTCTATTTACCACTAAAGAAAGATGTTTACACAAAAATGGAAGCGTTAATCTATCACTTCAAAATTATTATGGGAGAGGTAGATATGCCAAAAGGAGAAATTTATAATTCAATCGAAGCCGCAAATGGTGAGTTGGGTTATTATTTCGTTTCTGATGGTGGACGTTCGCCATACCGTTTACATTTCCGTAGACCTTGTTTCATTTATTATCAAGCTTATCCAGAATTGATCGAAGGATCAATGATTTCAGATGCTATTATTACAATGAGTAGTTTGAATTTGATCGCTGGAGAATTAGATGCTTAATAAAAATTATTAAAAATGGCAATTCAATTTTCAGAAGAGACACAACAAAAAGTAGATAAAATCATTGCACGTTATCCAGAGGATAAAAAACAAAGTGCATTGATTCCTTTGCTTCATGTGGCACAAGCTGAGTTTGGTGGTTGGTTAGACACACCTCATTTAGATTATGTTGCAGAAGTATTGAATATTTTACCAGTAGAAGTTTACGAAGTAGCTTCATTTTATTCGATGTTTAACTTAAATCCTGTAGGGAAATTTGTGTTAGAAGTTTGTCAAACAGGACCTTGTATGTTAAGAGGTTCAGACAAAATTATCGAGCACATCAAAACAAAATTAAATATCGAGGCTGGTGGAACTTCGGCAGATGGTTTATTTACATTAAAACCAGCTGAATGTTTAGGAGCATGTGGTTACGCGCCAATGCTACAGTTAGGAAAAACCTATCGTGAGAATTTAACGATCGAGAAAGTAGACGAATTAATAGAGGAATTGAAAAAATTAGCATAATGGGACAAAAATTACTGTTAAAAAATATTGATGTTCCAGGTATTCGTCATTACCAAGCTTATCGCGAAAACGGAGGTTATGCAAATGCTGAAAAAGCATTTAAAATGACAACTGATGAAATCTTAGAAGAAGTAAAAACTTCTGGTTTAAGAGGTCGTGGTGGTGCAGGTTTCCCAACTGGAATGAAATGGAGCTTTTTGGCAAAGCCAGAAGGTGTTCCAAGACACTTAGTGGTAAATGCAGACGAATCTGAACCAGGAACGTTCAAAGACCGTTTCTTGATGGAATATATTCCTCATTTATTAATAGAAGGAGTTTTGATTTCATCATTTTGTTTAGGTTCTAATACATCATTTATTTATATCCGTGGAGAATATGCGTGGGTTGCAGAAATTTTAGAAGAAGCAATCGACGAAGCAAAAGCTGCAGGTTGGTTAGGAAAAAACATTCAAGGAACAGGTTTCGATTGCGAAATTTATGTTCAACGTGGGGGTGGAGCTTATATCTGTGGTGAAGAAACGGCATTGTTAGAATCGTTAGAAGGTAAACGTGGAAATCCACGTCTAAAACCGCCTTTCCCAGCTGTTAAAGGTTTATGGGGAAGACCAACGGTTGTAAATAATGTGGAAACAATTGCTGCAATTGTTCCAATTATTGAGATTGGAGGAGAAGCGTATTCTAAAATTGGAGTTGGACGTTCAACAGGAACAAAATTAATTTCAGCTTGTGGTAATATTAATAAACCAGGCGTTTATGAAATTGATATGACCATTACGGTTGAAGAATTTATTTATTCAGATGAATATTGTGGAGGAATTCCAAATGGAAAACGTCTTAAAGCATGTATTCCTGGAGGAAGCTCTGTGCCAATTGTTCCAGCAAACTTATTGTTAAAAACAGCCGAAGGTAAACCTCGTTATATGAATTACGAAAGTTTATCAGAAGGAGGTTTCCAAACAGGAACAATGATGGGTTCTGGAGGATTTATTGTGTTAGATGAAGATCAAGACGTTGTTTATCATACCTATACATTAGCTCGTTTCTATCGTCACGAATCGTGTGGACAATGTTCACCATGTCGCGAAGGAACAGGTTGGATGGAGAAAATCTTGAAAAGAATCGATGAAGGAAAAGGAAAAATGTCTGATATCGAATTGTTATGGGATGTGCAACGTAAAATCGAAGGAAATACAATTTGTCCATTAGGAGATGCAGCGGCTTGGCCAGTTGCAGCGGCAATTCGTCACTTCCGTGATGAGTTTGAATGGCATATCAACAATCCAGAAGAATGTTTGACGCGTAATTTTGGTTTAGCTCATTATGCTGATCCAATCGAAATTAAAGAAACCGCAAATTAATACGAAGATGGCAGAAGAAACACCATTATTTAAAGTTACCATCGATAACGAAACGATTGAAGTACCTGCGGGAACAACGATCCTTCAAGCCGCTCGTATGATTGGTAAAGAAGTAGCACCTCCAGCGATGTGTTACTACGGTAAATTAGAAAATACAGGAGGAAACTGTAGAACGTGTTTGGTAGAAGTATCAAAAGGTAGTGAAGCAGATCCTCGTCCAATGCCAAAATTGGTTCCGTCTTGTCGTACAACAGTTATGGACGGAATGGTTGTAGGCAATAAAACATCTGAGCGTACAGTTGAGGCACGTAAAGGGATTGTTGAATTATTATTAATCAATCACCCTTTAGATTGTCCTGTGTGTGATCAGGCAGGAGAATGTAAGTTACAAGATTTAAGTTACGAGCACGGAGCAGAAGCAACGCGTTACGAATTTGATCGTCGTACATTCCCAAAAGAAGATTTAGGTCCAAATATTCAGTTGAACATGAACCGATGCATTTTATGTTATCGTTGTGTAAAAACTGCAGATCAGATCACAGGTTGTCGTGAACATGGCGTAATGAATCGTGGAGATCATGCTGAAATTTCAACGCATATCAACAAAAGTTTAGATAATGAATTCATCGGAAATATTATTGATGTTTGTCCAGTTGGAGCTTTAACAGATAAAACGTTCCGTTTCAAAAATCGTGTTTGGTTCTTGAAACCAGTTGATGCTCATCGCGATTGCCCTACTTGTTCAGGTAAAGCACAAGTGTGGTTCCGTGGAAATGAAGTTTTCCGTGTAACAGCTCGTAAAGATGAATTTAACGAAGTAAAAGATTGGATTTGTAACACATGTCGTTTCGATAAAAAAGATATCAACGATTGGACGTTAGAAAAACCATCAGAAATTTCTAAAGATTCTGTTGTTCGTCAAGGTCATTACTTTGAGAATAAAGTGGAGCCAAAAGAAACACTTCCGAAAGTGATCAAACGCGATCCAAAAATTTTATTAGATATTCACTCGGTTTCAGAAGTAAATGAACCAAATCGTGATTTATCTAAAATTGATGGACCAGCAACAAGTAAAGATTTTAAAGATTAATCATTCGTAAATAAAATTAACAAAATGACAGAAGAATTTATTGCTGATGCATTAGAAAAGTTAGCTTTAGTAGGCGTAATGATTGGTTTTGCATTAGTTGTTGCCATGTACTCTACTTGGGCTGAGCGTAAAGTTGCAGCATTCTTACAAGATCGTATCGGACCAAACCGTGCAGGTATTTTTGGTTTATTACAACCACTTGCCGATGGTTTAAAATTATTCTCGAAAGAGGAAATTACACCAAAAGATTCGAATAAATTTTTATTCATCTTAGGTCCATCTTTGGCAATGATTGTAGCTTGTATGACAGGTGCAGTTATTCCATGGTCGACAGCTTTCGAGATTGGAGATCGTGTAGTTGTTCCTCAAATTGCAGATGTTAACATCGGATTTTTATACATTTTAGGTGTATTAAGTTTAGGTGTTTATGGAATTATGATTGGTGCTTGGGCATCAAACAACAAGTACTCTTTAATGGGAGGTTTGCGTGCAGCTTCGCAGATTATTTCGTACGAATTACCAATGGGAATCGTGTTAATCACCATTTTGATGATGACAGGTTCTTTAAAATTGAGTGATATTGTACATTATCAACAAGAGCATGCGTGGTTTATCTTATTACAACCATTAGGATTTATTATTTTCTTGGTGTGTTCGTTCGCAGAAACTAACCGTACTCCGTTCGATTTACCAGAAGCAGAAAATGAGTTAATTGGAGGTTATCACTCAGAATATTCTTCGATGAAGATGGGATTCTTCTTATTTGCAGAATACATCAACATGTTTATCAGTTCTGTGGTAATTTCTACCTTATATTTTGGTGGATACGATATCCCATTTGTAGACGATGCAACATTAGTAAACTCTATCGGAGTGAATGGAACGGCAATTCTTAATTTCCTTTCATTATTCGGTAAAGCTTGTTTCTTCATCTTCTTCTATATGTGGGTGCGTTGGACGATTCCTCGTTTCAGATATGACCAATTAATGGATTTAGGTTGGAAAAAATTATTGCCTTTAGCATTAATCAATATGTTAATTACAGGCTTAGTGATTTTATTATTAAACAAGTAGAATCATCAAAATCATTAAAAGTATGAAACCAATTACAAATAGAGTAAAACAAGTAGAACGTAAACCCCTTACTTTTTGGGAAAGTATCTATTTGATTTCTATCGCAAAAGGGTTGATGATTACATTGAAGCACTTCTTTTCGAAGAAAGCAACAATTAGTTATCCAGAAAAACAAAGACCGTTTAGTCCTGTATTTAGAGGATTACACGTTTTGAATAGAGACGAAGAAGATCGCGAAAATTGTACAGCTTGTGGACTTTGTGCTTTGGCTTGTCCAGCAGAAGCGATTACAATGGAAGCGGCAGAAAGACTTCCTGGCGAAGAAAATCTTTACCGCGAAGAAAAATATGCAGCGAAATATGAAATTAACATGTTACGTTGTATTTTCTGTGGATTCTGTGAAGAAGCTTGTCCAAAAGATGCTGTTTATTTATCGCAAACAGTTCCTCCAGCAAGTTTCAAACGTCAAAACTTTATCTATTCGAAAGAAGATTTATTAATCCCGAAAAAAGCTACAAATTAATGGAATTACCTATCATTTTATTCTATGTTTTGTCGAGCTTAACGGTGTTAAGTGCGCTACTAATGGTGTTCAGTAAAAACCCTGTACATTCCATTTTATATTTAATCGTAACATTCTTCTGCATCAGCGGACATTATGTATTGCTAAACGCACAGTTTTTGGCAATTGTAAACGTCATTGTCTATGCTGGAGCAATTATGGTATTGTTCTTATTCGTGGTGATGTTGATGAACTTGAATAGTGAAAAGAAATCATTTGGTCGACCAGCAAAAATATTAGCAGCGAGTTTAATCTCCTTGTTATTTGTTGCCTTGACAATTGGTATTTTCTCACAAAATCAAACTTCTGCAAACACAGCTGTAGAAATGGGAACAGGTGATTTAGGATTGATTCATAACTTAGGATCATTGTTGTATTCAGAATATGTTTTACCATTCGAGTTGAGCAGTATTTTGTTTATTTCTGCAATGATTGGAGCGGTGATGTTATCGAAAAAGGACGAAGAATTATTGGATTAAATATAAAAAGTAAAAGATGTTACCAATCAGTTATTATATTACTTTATCATTAATCCTATTCGGAATAGGAATGGCTGGCGTAATGATTCGTCGTAACGCAATTGTCATTTTTATGTGTATAGAATTGATGTTAAATTCTGTGAATTTGTTGCTAGTAGCGTTCTCAAAAATGCACTATCACGCAAATCCAGCATTAGAAAAAGGAACAGATGCACAACTTTTAGTATTCTTTATTATGGTTGTGGCTGCGGCTGAGGTTGCTGTAGGATTATCAGTGATAATTTTATTGTTCCGCAAAGTATACTCGGTAGATATTAATGTGTTAAATCGTTTAAAAGGTTAAGAATGGAGCAGTATATATGGTTAATTCCTTTGATTCCATTCATCGGATTTTTGATTAACGGTTTAGGACGAAATGTACTTTCTAAAAGCTTAGTGACTTTCATTGGAATTGGAGCAGTTTTGGCAAGTTTCATTTTATCAATCATGGTTTTTATGTCAGTTCCATCAGGAGCAGATGCACAGCCATTAATTTTTAAGGCATTTGATATTATCAATATTCCAACTTTACAAGTTCCGTTTGCATTTCAAATTGATGCATTAACGAGTTTGTTTTTGTTAATTATTACAGGAGTTGGATTTTTAATTCACGTGTATAGCTCGGCTTACATGAGCGAAGACAAAGGATTTGCAAAATTCTTTTCTTACCTAAATTTATTCATCTTCTTCATGTTGATTCTTGTAATGGGAAACAATTTTGTAATGATGTTTATTGGATGGGAAGGAGTAGGACTTTGTTCATTCTTGTTAATTGGTTTTTGGTTTACAAATCCAGAATATATCAAAGCAGCGAAGAAAGCTTTCATCATGAACCGTATCGGAGATGTTGGATTCTTATTGGCGATGTTTTGGATTTTCAAAGAATTTGGAACGTTAGAATATGTAAAAGTATTCAGCCAATTAGCAATTGATCCATCTGCATTTACAGGTTTTGTCTTGACAGGAATCACATTATTGTTATTCTTAGCAGCAACAGGTAAATCGGCTCAATTACCATTATTCACTTGGTTACCAGACGCAATGGCAGGACCAACACCAGTTTCAGCACTTATTCACGCTGCAACAATGGTAACGGCAGGTATTTTTATGATTACACGTTGCAACGAATTATTTTCGGCAGCGCCAATCACATTACAAGTTATTCAGTACGTAGGAATTGCAACAGCTTTTGTTACTGCAACTATTGCAATGCGCCAAAATGATATCAAAAAAGTATTGGCTTATTCTACAGTTTCTCAATTAGGATTAATGTTTGCAGCAATTGGATCTGGAGCGTATATCGCAGCAGTTTTCCATGTAATGACGCACGCATTTTTCAAAGCATTATTATTCTTAGGAGCAGGTTCTGTTATTCACGGAATGCACCACGAGCAAGATATGCGCAAAATGGGAGGTTTGAGCAAATACATGAAAATTACACATATCACTTTCTTGATTGGATGTTTGGCAATCGCTGGTATTCCAGGATTATCAGGTTTCTTCTCGAAAGACGAAATGTTATTAGGAATGTTTGTTTCTAATCCAGTTGTTTACGGAATCGGATTTATCGTTTCTGTGATGACAGCATTCTATATGTTCCGTTTATATGCGATGACTTTCTTAGGAGATTTAAGAGATAAAGATGCTCATCCGCACGAAAGTCCAGCAGCAATGACAATTCCATTAATCATCTTAGCAGTTCTTTCTGTATTCGCAGGTTATGTAGGAATTCCAGCATTGTTTATGCAAGACGGACACAAACTTCAGACTTTCTTAAGTGGAGTTGTATCAATCGGAGAAGCTCATCACGTTTCTCATTCAACAGAATGGATGATGATGGGAGCTTTATTACTTTGTGTACTTGGTGCAATTTATTATGCGATCAAGAAATACACAAATCATGTAGATGGTGAAGCGACTGGAATTGCAAAATTCTTTGAAGACAAATGGTACATCGACGAATTATACGACAATGCAATTGTAAAACCATTGTTCGAATTAGGTGATGTCTTGAAAAAATATGTAGAAAAAGCAGGAATTGCAGCTTTTGTTTTAGGAGTTGGAACTGTTTCTGGTCGCGCATCAAAAAATGTACGTCAGCTACAAAACGGAAATGTAGGATTCTATATTATGCTAATGGTTGTAGGAATCGTGGCAGGTATCGCAATCTTTTTTATGGGGTATTTAATTTCAAAATAGGTTAGTAATGCTTTTATCTTTATTTATCATTTTACCATTAATAGTAGGAGTTTTTATGCTATTAATGCAAGGTCAAAAACCACAAAGATGGTTAGGAGCATTCGTTGGTGGAGCGTTGTTGGCGTTGTACTTGTTTATCACTTGCAAAGGTGGAAACAACGAGTTAACGTTTCAAACACAATGGTTCAATTTTAACAGCGTTAAAACTTATTTCGCGTTAAATGCTCAAGGTTTGGGAGGATTAATGATTTTATTAACTAACCTTACTTACTTAGCTCTTTTTGTTTATTTATCAACAACAAAACAAAAATATAGCAATACATTCTACGGATTATTGCTAATCACTTTAGCAGGATTAAACGGAGTTTTCTTAGCAGAAGATTTAATTTTATTCTATTTCTTTTGGGAAGTTGTCTTAATTCCAGTTTATTTCTTAATCGGATTATTCGGAATTGGAAAAGACAAAATTCGCGCAAATATGACATTCTTCTTATACACGATTTTAGGATCGATGTTTATGTTAGGAGGAATTATTTACATCGGATTTTTCTTACAACCAGCATCGTTTTTATTAACAGATGTTGTACAAGTTACAGGACCGCATTATTCAACAAATACAGCGTTGGCATTGTTATTCTTAATCGCTTTTGTGATTAAAATTCCAATCTTTCCATTTCACACATGGCAACCAACCATCTACAAAACATCTCCAACTCCATTAACAGTTGTACTTTCAGCTTTGATGGCAAAAATGGGATTATTTGCAGTGGTTACTTGGTATTTGGGAATGTTCCCAACGATTTCTGAATTGTTCAAATACATTACGTACATCGCAATTTTCGGATTAGTTTATGCTTCGTTAATCGCTTTGAGTGCAAAAAATGTAAAGAAAATTATTGCATATAGCTCGATTGCTCACTTAGCTTTAATCTTCGTTTCAATATTTTCTGAATTAGCAAATGGTGTAACAGGAGCTTATTTCCAAATGTTTTCACATGGTTTAGTTGTTTTAGGATTATGGTTATGTGTAGATATTATGGAAAGAAAATATGATTTGACAGATATCAAATCGATTGGTGGTTTAGCGAAAGTTGATCCAACATTATCTATCTTATTCATGATATTCGGTTTAGCAAACGTAGCATTACCATTGACAAGTTCATTCATCGGAGAGTTTATGATGCTTTCAGCATTATTTACACACAATCCAGTTTTATGTGTTGTAGCTTGTTTAGGTGTTATTTTATCTGCCGTTTATACGTTGAGATTATCAAGCGCATTATTGTTTGGAGAAGTAAAAAACATCAAACAAAAAGATGCTCAAAAAGGAGGTTTTGGACCAATTGCAGTTTTATCGGTAATCGCAATCATCGTGATTATTTTAGGAGTTTATCCAACACCAATTTTTAATTTATTAGCACATTAATCATTTTTGAATAAATAGATATGAATACGATTATTTTATCAGCACTTTCAGGTATTATTTTGATGTTTAGTGGATTCTACATCAAAAATAATCGTGCCTTAAATATACTTTCTGTTGTTCTGTTTTTCGGAATGATTGTAGGAGGAATTTTCGATTTGAAAGGTTGCTCAATGTTCGCAGGAAAATTCGATAACATGATTGGACAGTCGCTTTACGGTGTTTCATTCTTTATCGCATTGGCGGGATTGGCAATTTTTTACTTATTGTTGAACAAAGATTCGTTTGGAAAAGTAGGAAAACATGTGGCAGAATATTATGCCTTAATTTTCTTCTCTTTCGTTGGAATCGCAGTTTTAGCGCAATTCCATAACTTGGTAATTATGTTCTTAGGAATCGAATTAATGTCAATTCCAATGTACATTATTGCAGGAACAAACAAAGAAAGTCTTAGAAGTACAGAAGCTTCTGTAAAATATTTCTTGATGGGAGCTTTCTCAACAGGAATTTTGATGTTGGGTGTAACATTTTTGTATGGCGCAACAGGAACTTTTATGGTTGATCAATTGGTGAACTATAACAAAGATTTCGAAACAATTTATTACGCAGGATGGTGTCTAATCATCTTTGCATTTTGTTTCAAAGTTTCTGCGGCACCTTTCCACGCATGGACACCAGACGTTTACGACGGAACACCAACTGTGTTTACATCGTTTATGTCGACAATCATCAAAGGAGGGTCGTTTTTAGGATTTATTTTAGTCTTAAAATCATTCCCAACAAATGTAGAATATGCCGAATATTACCGTTTATTATTTGCTTCAATCATCATTTTGACGTTATTTATAGGAAACTTCGGAGCAGTTTCTCAAAAATCTGTCAAACGTTTGATGGCTTATTCATCAATCGCGCAAGCAGGTTTCATGTTATTTGTTTTGTTCAACATCAATTCAGCTTCTAAAGAGGCTTTGATGTTCTATACGATTGCTTATTCGGTTGCGAATTTCATTATTTTCTATACGATTGATCAATTCAAAAATCCAAAATTTGAAAGTTTCATTGGTCTAGGAAAAGCAAATCCAGTTTTGGCTGCAGCGATGACAATTTCATTAATTTCGTTAGCAGGTATTCCATTAACAGGAGGTTTCTTCGCGAAATTTATGGCATTGAGTATTGGAGGAACAAACGATAAAAACCTATTTTTGATTGTAATTGCATTGGTTATGGCTGTTTTGAGTATGTATTATTACTTCAAAATCATCAACTACATGTATTTCAAAAAAGGTAAAAACAAATTAAAAACACAAGATGGATTAACGAATTTCCTTTTAATCATCGGAATGATAATCTTAATTGTGATGGGAATTTTTCCAGGAATATTATCTTCATTTTTGCAAACGCCAATGTGGTAATTGTAGAATGATTATTATATAGTTTTTTATTATTTATTATTTAAAAGCTCGTGTCAAGTACTTGACACGAGCTTTTTTAGTATATTAACATTCTAAAATGTTTAACTAATTTTATGAAGTTAATTTTATCGATTATAGTATTTTGTTTGCATTCAATATTATTCTCTCAACAAATTGAAGAATTAAATCGAATATTGAAAATTGATTCATTGAAATTGCATGAAAATGAAATTAGAATTTATAAAAAATACGCTACATCGACGGGTTTAGAAATGTTTCGTCTTTATAATGTTAAAGATGATTATTGGAAGGCAGAATTGTATCAAACAAAAGCAGAAACAATTAATAATGTAACTAAAATTAGAATTGTTAAAGAGAAATTAAACTCTTTGAGTAATCTTGAATTAATTTGGTTTAAAATTTTAGATACAGATATTTTATACTTGCCAGATTTTGATAAAATAAGCTATAAGCTAAAAAATAAATCAAATCAATATTCTATAGAAGAAGGAAATATCGTAAACACGACTAAGAAAACATCGATTCTTGATGGAGTAAGTTATTACATTTTGATTAATAGTAACAAGAAGAAAAATACGATTCATTATTTGAATCCAGAAAACTATCTCGAATATTATCCAAATGTTGATGAATTAATATCGGTAAAAGAATTATTAGACTTGATAAGATTAGAGTTTGGTTGTTTAAAGTAATCAAAAGCTTGAAACAAAACTGACTTGTTTCAAGCTTTTTCGTATTTTTGAGAGATTAAAGTTTAATGATTAGTTAGAAATGAGAAAATTTACTTTACTAATTTGTCTTTGTTTGGTACAATTTGCTTTTGCGCAACGCAAAGGATATTGGCAACAAAAGGTAGATTATAAGATTGATGTTGATATGAAAGAAAAAGCATATCAATACGATGGAAAAATGCAATTGAAATACACGAACAATTCAGGACAAAGCCTGAATAAAGTTTATTTTCATTTGTATTTTAATGCTTTTCAACCAGGAAGTATGATGGATAATCGTTTGCAGAATATTCCAGATCCTGATAAACGAATGGCAACGAATGTCGGAACAAAAGAAAATCCAAAATATGTTAGCCGTATTTCTGAATTAAAACCAGATCAAATCGGTTATCAAAAAGTGACTTCTCTTAAGCAAGACGGTAAAGCTGTTTCGTATAAAGTTGATGGAACAATCTTAGAAGTTACGTTAGCAAAACCAATTGCAGAAGGACAAACTTCTACTTTCGATATGATTTGGAATGCGCAAGTTCCTGAACAAATTCGTCGTTCTGGACGTAATTCGAAAGATGGTGTAGAATTTTCTATGGCGCAATGGTATCCAAAAATGGCAGAATTCGATCCAGAAGGTTGGCATTTAGATGAATATGTTGGTCGCGAATTTTTTGCTCCTTTTGGTAATTTTGATGTCACAATTAACATCGATAAAGATTATGTTGTGGGAGCATCAGGAGAATTACAAAATCCAAATAATGTAAAAGGTTATGTGAAAAATCCGACAATCAAAGCAAAAAATGGTAAAGTAGCTTGGAATTTCAAAGCTGAAAATATTCACGATTTTGTTTGGGCTGCAGATAAAGAGTTTATTGTGGAGCACGAAAAATCTAAACATGGCGTAGATGTTTATTTAGTTTATCAAGACAATGATAAATCTTCTGCGTGGAGACAAGCGATGCCTTATGCATTAGGTTTCTTCGATTATAATTCTGAACATTTTGGTGAATATCCTTGGAAAACGTATTCAATTATTCAAGGTGGTGATGGAGGTATGGAATATGGTACTGCAACTTTAATTGCTGGAGGAAGTAATTTAAATAGTTTAATCGGTACAATTTTCCACGAAGCAGCGCACTCTTGGTACCAACAATTGTTTGGTATCAATGAAACGTACAACGAATGGTTCGACGAAGGTTTTACATCATATATAGAGCAAATGGCACACCTTAATGTGGTAGATAAATTAAAAGTAATGCCTTCTAATCCAAATCCAGATGCTTACAAAGGATATATTAGTTTAGCACTTTCTGGAAAAGAAGAACCTGCGAGTTTATTGGCAGATTATTACAACACCAACTATGCATATTCTTTGGAAGCTTACTACAAAGGTCAAGTTTTAGCAATTCAATTGGGTTATATTATTGGGAATGATAATTTGAACAAAACATTTTTAGAATTCTATAAACAATGGAAATTCAAACATCCTTCTGGTAACGATTTCAAACGTGTGGCAGAAGAAGTTTCTGGAATTAATCTTAAATGGTACTTCAACTTATTTATCAATACAACACGCAAAATTGATTACGCTGTAGAAGCTGTAAACGGAAATACAATCACAATTGCAAATAAATCAGATTTTGCAATGCCGATAGATTTATTGGTTGAATATACAGATGGTTCGAAAGAATTATTTTACATTCCTTTACGTGAAATGCGTGGAGAAAAACCAGCAGAAAATTTAGTGGAATATCAAGGTGCTAAAAGAACGATTTTAGAAGATTGGTTCTGGACAAAACCAACATATGACGTTAAAGTTTCAAAAGAAGTTAAACAAGTTACCATCGATCCAACAAAACGTTTGGCAGATGTAAATGATAAAAATAACGTATTTACAAAATAATGTTATTAGCAGTAAATATTGGAAATACTAATCTTCGTTTCGCGGTTTTCAAAAGTGAAACGGAGATTATTACATGGACAATCAATTCAAAACCTTATCGTACCGAATACGAATTTTTTGCAAAATTCTCGAACATGTACGAACCTTTCGGAATTGAGAAATATGATATTACAGATATTGTGATTGGTTCGGTTGTTCCACCACTTACAGCAAGTGTTAAGATTGCTTTACAAAAAATTCACAAGTTCAAACCAATGGTTGTGGATCGTAATACACCATCAGCAATCAAGCATAAGTCAAACCAAATTGGAACAGATTTATATGCGAATGCGGTAGCTGCACATTATCAAAATTATCAAGGTAAAAAAATTGTCATTGATTTTGGAACTGCGTTAACTTTTTTAGGGATTGACGAATCGGCAAATGTCGGTGGAGTAGTGATTGCTCCTGGAATTATAACTGCCTTAAATTCATTGGTAGGAGAAACGGCTCAATTACCAACAGTAGAACTGAAAGCGCCTAAAACTGTTTTAGGATCTGATACAGAATCTTGCATGCAATCAGGAATGGTTTATGGTTTTTTGAGTATGGTTGAAGGAATGATTGATCGTATCAATGCCGAAGAAGGAGAACAATGTTATGTGATTTCGACAGGAGGAGTTGGCGGTGTTTACAAATCGTTGACAGATAAAATTGATATTGATGATCGTTTACACACAATAAAAGGTCTTAAAATATTATACGAATTGAATAAAGATTCGTTTCAGAAATAATTTATTTTTGATAAATATGATTAAAAAGCTCGCTAATTGCGAGCTTTTTTCGTTCTATATCAAATCATTTCAAAAAAAATGTTTAATTTTCTGTAACCTTTTTACAAACCTTGAGTCTATTAAGTAAGAAAGCAATTAACACACGTGAAATTATTTGTACTAAATCGAAAAAGTAAAGAAGAAATTTTAGTCGATCGACTAAAAAAGAACGATGCTTTGGCGCAAAAAGAACTCTACGAACAAAGCTCCAAAAAGATGTTGAGCGTTTGTAGAAGCTATATCGAAGACATGCATTATGCAGAAGATTGTATGATTAATGGTTTTTGTAAAGTTTTTAATCATATCGAAAAATTTCAAAATAAAGGAAGTTTCGAAGGTTGGATGCGTCGAATCATGGTCAACGAATGTTTAACTTTTTTACGTGCAAATAAAACATTGATTTATGTTGATGATGTAAGAGTTTCTAATTATGATGAAGCGGATGAAGAAGTAGAGGAAACGTGGTTAAATTTTAATGTGCAAGAGGTGTTAGATCAACTTTCAGAACCTTATCGATTGGTGTTTAATCTTCATATTCTCGAAGATTATTCGCATCAAGAAATTTCAGAAATGCTGAATATTTCGGTGTCGACCAGCAAAACGCAATTGTTTCGAGCAAAGGCAAAACTGAAAGAAATTGTTCTAAGTAAAAAGAAAATGACAAATGAAAAACAACGATAAAATATCAAACTATATAAAAGACGATTTAGAAAATCGTGAATTGAATCCTTCTCATGATGCGTGGGACAGAATTCAAGCTCGTATGGATGTCGCTCCATCACCACAAAAATCAAATTTTAAATGGTGGTTGTCTGCTGCGGTTGTGGCGTTATTTACGGTTTCTACATCAATTTATTTATTCTCGAATCAATCGAAAGATGATCAACCAAAAGAATTTGTAAATCATCAGGAACAAAATAATCCGCAACAAATTCAATCAGACTCTAATACAGTTCATTCTTCAGAATCGATTTTAGCGAATAATGAAAAGATTGATTCTTCTAAAAAAGAAGTTGAAATTCAGACACAAGAAGAGAAGAAACCAATTCAACATGGTAAAGTTCAAGTGGCAATAAACGAAGAATCTCAACAAGTTGAAATGGCTTTTCCAACGAAGAAAGAAGCTATTGTAGAGAAGAAAGAAGATTTAAAATCAGAAGCTCAACCAAAGAAAAATATTGCAGCTAACACAACATTAGATTCTGTAAAAGTGAACAAAAAGAAGAAGAATTTTGTAGATCCAAATATGTTGTTGTATTCGATCGAAAATAAAGAAAATCTAAAGGAGTCAAACCAATCGCGCGTGGTTTCTATCGGCTTCAAATAAAACATTAATATCCCTAAATTAGCAAGATTATGATAAAAAAACTTATCGTAGCAGGATTATTATGCTTATCAGCTACATCACTATATGCTCAAAAATTTACATTTGATTTGAATGATAAAAATGAAGAAAAAATCAGTCCAATTGTAAAAGATCGCATCAGCGAATTTACGTTAGTGATTCGTCAAATTGTTCAGGAAGAAAAATCTGCAATGGAAAAGAAAATTGCGGCAGTTGACAAAGAATTAACAGAAGGAAAACTGAATGCTTCTGAGGCTACAGCGAAGAAAGAAGCGATTGCGAGCGTGTATTCGGGAACGATAAATGATCGTATTCAGGAGGTAAATTTCAATTTAGATGATATCATCAAACAACAAGTTGCATTTTCGATTATGAACGGCGAAGATCCAATTACGCCAAAAACGAAACAAGATGTGACGAAACGTTACCGAATTGCGAATCAAATTAATGGTTATGCTTCTTTTGGATACATGGCGTTTACAGGAAAAAAAGATGAGGAATTGAACAAACACGAGAAGTTTTCGAGCAACATTACAGTAGGTTTAATGTACGAAAGACAATTATCGTTAACAAGTCCTGTTAACTTTTTGGCAGGAGGATTATTTTCGTGGAGAACGTATCGCATCGACG
Source organism: Empedobacter sp. R750 (assembly GCF_030324345.1). Classification (NCBI taxonomy): domain Bacteria; kingdom Pseudomonadati; phylum Bacteroidota; class Flavobacteriia; order Flavobacteriales; family Weeksellaceae; genus Empedobacter; species Empedobacter sp. R750. Next base: position 108,289 of record NZ_JACAGF010000005.1, read on the forward strand.
ATGATATGCGCTTTAATCGTGATGAAAATGGAAATGTTGGCTTGGTAAAAAGTGATAAATCGTTAGATAAATCGAAATTGCGTTCGGCCTATTTTATGGTTCCGGTTGGATTTAAATACAACTTTTCGAAAGTCAAAAATATTACCGATGATTTTGCATATCGTCCGCAAGGAAAACACTATATCGCAGCGTATATGTATGGAGGAACGTTGTTATCATCGAATAATATTTACAAAGGAGATGGTGTTCGCAACAAAGAACGTGGAAATTATAATGTGAATAATTTTATCTACGGAGCTGAAATAACAATTGGTTTAGGATTGATTGATGTTTTTGTAAGAAAAGATTTGAACAATTATTTTAAAGATAACACATTTGATAATCGTAAAATGATTCAGTTTGGCATAAATCTTGGATTATAACAATTATCTCAATCATAGTTTTAGTATTGAAATTTTATAACATAACATTTTTTTTAATATAATGAACCTCAGATTTATCTGAGGTTTTTTATTTGTAGAAAAATTTTCTAAATCTGTTCAAAAAAATTGTAAATTAGTACAAATCCAAACAGATGGTAAAATCTAAACTTAGTTGGCAAACACTTCTTCTCGTCATCATTTTTCTATTATTAATGATGGTTAACTTCACGTTTGTCAAAGCTTTTTGGTTTGGAGGAAATTTTTGGATAGACGAGCCTTTTTTGCGTATTGGCATTTTCATGATCTCTTTACTTGCTTCGATGTCAATTTTATATGATTTAACGTTTAATTTGACCTTATTTACGTTAAAAGAAGAAACGTTCGAAATCAGAACAATTTTCAAAAAAGATGAAATTCCATATCGAGCAATTTATTATTTGTACGAAGAAGAAGATATTTTTCGTTTGAATCGTAATCAAGTTTTAACCATTCAAACCAAAAAATCAAAGTTTAGATTACGCAGTTTTTTTGATTCAAATTACGATGAGGTAAAAACTAAATTGACCGAAAAAGCGCAGCAATATGTTAATTTATTGGCTTAATGAGTACCGAAAAATCAACGATAAAAGCTGATGTTGCGATAAGATGGACAATATTAATTGTGTTGTCTATATTTTGCTTTGTGAAAATTATTGGAGAAAGAAATAAATTTTCTTCAAAAGCTTTTGTATTCGTTACTCCTCCAAAATTAGATGAACAAGAAGATAGTTCATTTTATCAAGTTTATAATTATTGGAAAAATCCAATCTATAAATATGATTCAACAATTATAAAGGTGAATTATAATAAAGCTGCTGCGGTTCATTATGCTGAATTAATCCAAAAAATGCAGAAAAATAATATCGAAAAATCTGGAGTTAAATTCAAACTAAATGATAATAATACGTTTGCTGATTTGACGAATTTGTTGCAAATCATAGAAAATGAAAATCATAAAATTTTTACATTCGATTTTGAAAATGATTATTTATATGTTTTAAAATCTAATTCAGATTCTGATAAAATCAAAATGAGAGAAACTCAATTATAAATTAAAAAACGTCGCTCACAGAGTGACGTTTTTTAATTATTACTATTGTTTTTTAAGTAAATCAAAATGTTTTGTATTAGCACTAAAATTGCAAGAGATGTAAAAAACATAAAGCCAACATAAATGGCAACTTGCTTGTCTTGACCAATTTTTATGAAGATAAAATAAGCCAAAAGCGTTCCCATGATTTGCATCAAAACGGCGCGCCAAGCAATTTTTTTTACAACAGCAGCATCTTTGGTTCTAAATCCAGCAATTCCTTGATAAATTGTCGGAAATATCAACATAATAAATGCGATTATTTTTAGAGGTGTTTCCATTTAACAATAAATTTTTCCCTTTATTTTTTCAAAGTTAAATAGAAACATCTTTATAGCCTAATTCCAAATAAAAGTTGCAACACTATTTGAGGGTAAATTTATTGGAGCAAACTTATTGTTATATTTAATATCAAATTTTTGATCAGTATTTGTTTCATTAAGAGCAATCAAAACTTTTTGCTTATTCGGTAATAAAAAAGCTACGGTGTTGATTGCTCCGAGATGAGAAGAGGCAATTCTTTTAGATCCTGCAGGAACAAATTTCGAAGCTTGAGCAACGATATAATACCCTACATTTTTTTCAATTTTTTTTCCATTTATTGTTAACCCTCCTTTACAAGTTGTACAACCACCTGGTGTGTGAGGTTTGAAATTCTGATCATTTGCCAAATTCCATTCAAAAGCTGCTTTACTCCAGTTATTTAATGATCCGATGATTACGTTTTTCATGTGCCATTTCAAATCATCTTCAAATTTTGTTGTAGTCGCAGTATATTGTTCTGTAAAGTATAAGTTTTTAGTTGGAAAAGCATCGTGTACTTTTGATAAAGCTGAGATATCACCTAAATACAAATGAAATGCAGATCCATCGATATAACGATTTGCTTTTTCGTCACTTAAAACAGTAATAGGATATTCTGGATGATCGCAATTGTGATCGTAAATAATAATTTTCGTTTTGATTGAATTATTCTCAAACGCTGGACCTAAATTATTTTTAATAAAATCAGCTTGCTCTAAAGCTGTCATTACTAAACTTGGCTCGTTACCTGGATGTTCTGGTTCGTTTTGGGGAGTGATAGCAAAAATATTAATTCCATTCCCTTGCATTGCTTTGATATATTTTACAAAGTATTGTGCATAAACTTCATAATATTCTTTCTTTAAACTTCCTCCAATTAATTTTTGATTAGTTTTCATCCAAGCAGGAGCAGACCAAGGTGTTGCAAAGATTTTAACTTTAGGATTAATGTCTTGGATATCTTTTAAAACATTAATTAATTCCTGGTCTTTTGCAATACTGAAATTTTTCAATTCAAGATCAGTTTTCCCTGCAGGCATATCATTGTAAGTGAAGGCAGTTTCGTTTAAGTCAGAAGCAGCAATACTAATACGTACAACATCCATTCCGATACCATCATTTCCTCTTCCAAAAAGTTCTTGAAGTAATGCTGCACGTTGATTTTTTTCTAATTTATTGATTAGTTCAGCACTACCACCAGTTAATGTAAAACCAAAACCATCAATATCTTGGTATTGCTTAGTTTCATCAATCACAATATTATTAGAAGTTGTAGATGATGACGAAAATTGAATTGGATTAGCTTGTTTTTTTAATAAAACTGATTGATCCGCTTTTGTTAACCAAGTTTCTATTGTCGAATTTTTAGAAGAAATATTAGTTTTTGTTGTAGAACATCCTATAAAAGAAAGTGCTAATATTCCTAATGCTATTGTTGATTTAATATTTTTCATTTCAAAATCGTTTAAGATATAATAATAGATTTGATTGAGTTAGCTTCGGCATTCATTTTTACAGCTTGACCTTGAATCCATAAACTATAATCCATCGGTTTACTTGATTGATTCATCACTACGACTACAATTTTTCCGTTTTCGTTAACAAAAGAAGTTGTTAATAAATCACTTCTATTTGATGAGGCAGCAATTCTTTTAGCACCTGGACGGATAAATCTTGAAAAATGTCCCATATAATAGTAAGCATTTGTGTAATGAACTTCGTTTGTGCGAGTATCTGCAATTATTGGAGCAAAACAGAAGTTACCTACGTGATTTGGTCCCCCAGTTTCGTCTAACAAAATATTCCAATCTGTCCATGCAGTTGTTCCATTGTTGAAATCATTAATCATTGCTCTACCATACATTTCTCCTAAATACCATTCGTAGATATCTTCGAATTTGAATTTCTCTTTACATCCTTCTGTAAAAATTAAGTTTACATTTGGAAAAGTTTTATTTACTAATCCAACATTATCATACAGATTTTGGTTTCCATTCCATGTTTCGTACCAATGAAATCCTACTCCCCAAACATATTTTGCTGCTTCAGGATCGTTAAGAATTGTTGAAGCACGTTGGTAAATTAAATCACGATTATGGTCCCAAACAATGATTTTTTTGTCTTGAAATCCATTTTTATGAAAAGTCGGTCCAAGGTAGTTTTTTAAGAAATCACGTTCTTGTTCAGCTGTATAGATACAAGATTCCCAAGTTTGTACTGCCATTGGTTCATTTTGAATTGAAACACCCCAAATAGGCATTCCTAATTTTTCATACGCATTCACAAATTTCACAAAATAGTTAGCCCAAGTTTGGTAATATTCTGGTAATAAACTACCACCTTTGAGCATACTATTGTTATCTTTCATCCAAGCTGGAGGACTCCATGGACTTGCGTAAAATGTAAATTCTTTTTTATCAATTTTTTTCTGAGCTTCTTTAATCATTGGAATCTTATATTTCAGATCATGAGCAATAGAAAAAGTTTTCAAATCTTTATCATGGTCTTTTACATATGTGTATGATTCACTTGAAAAGTCAGATGAATTAATAGTTGTTCTCAATAAATTATATCCACTTCCTTTCTCTTTATCAAAGTAAGCATTGATAATTTCTTGTTGTTTAGTTTTCGGAAGTTTAGCAAATGTTTCTGCCGAAGCATCTGTAATTGCGCCACCAATTCCGACATAATTTTGAAAGCTATGTATTGGATCTACGAAAATACATGGATCTGTTTCTTTTGGTTGATTAAAATCCGTTACAGAATATTTTTGATTAGATTTTGATAAGCGTTCTTTTGTCGCTTTTACAGTGCTATAAACTTCAATTTTTTTCTGTTTTAGATTAAAATTTTGTTGACTAAATGCAATACTTGAAGAAAATAAGGCAAGTAAAAGTTGAATATTATATATCGATTTCTTTTTCATTTTGTGATGAATTAAAGGAAATCCTGCCGTAACAAGATTTCCAAAATGTTATAAAATGTTTAGTATCCTGGGTTTTGCACTAAATTCTTGTTGGCATCAATTTTACTTTGAGGAACTGGCCATATTAATTTTGATGTACTAATGTTAGAGGCATATGGAAGAAGATTTCCTTTTCCGTCTTTTTGTTTTGATAGAATTTCTATTGCTTTACCAAATCGTTTCAAATCGAACCAATATTCACCTTCAAAAGCTAGCTCTAATTTACGTTCATGTAATATTTTTGTTAAAGCATCATCTTTTGAAGTTGCAGTTACAGCATTTAATTTTACTCTCGATCTTACTTGATTAACTAAAGACATTGCAGATGTTACATCTCCATTTTGGGCCAATGCTTCAGCTTTTAATAATAGAATATCTGCAAATCTGAAAATGTAGAAATTCTGAGTTCCATCTGTTTTTCGCATTTTATATGCAAATGGATATTTGTTAGATGGCCAATAATTATCAGACCAAGGAACGGTACTTGTAGCAAACCAAATAGTTGAATTTTTTCTAATTAAATCTCCCTCATCATCATAAGCTGCTACTAAAGCATTGGATGGTGTGTTGAATTTTTTCCAATCTGTTCCATAAAACATAGAGGCTCCCCAGGCACCAATAGAAGAACCCCATCCTTCACCATTTGCTTCGAAAATAGATTCAGCATTTCCTTCATGATTTCCATCAAATAATTGATCATAAGTAGATAATAACGTATAACCTTCAGCAATTACTTTGTCACAATTTTGAATAACTTGATTCCAATCTGGTGATGGTTTAGTTGCATTAACTTTAGCTTTTAATGCATTAACAGCAGCTTTATTAGCTATATATTTTTGATCGCTACTTGGAATATTTGTACTTGCAGCATCTAAATCAGCTAATATTTGAGCATATACTTCAGCTACAGGTTTTCTTTCTGGATAAGTCTGAGCATAAACTTCATCAAAATTATCTTGATTAACTGATGTTATTGCTTTTGTAATGATTGGAAAATCTCCCCAAATTTGAACTGCTTTAAATAAAGTATATGCTCTAAAGAATGAAGCTTCTGCTTTCATTTGTTCTTTACGTTTAGCATCTAAATCTTTTACATCATCTACATAATTTAGGACAAAGTTGCAACGAAATAACATATCAATAATATATCCCCAATCTCTATTCGAAATGGTGTTTGTTGCTACCATTCTATATTCATCGATTTGGAACATCTGTACGTTATCGGCTCCTGCATAAGAGTTATCCGTTTGTGCATCGCCAATGAAGAATTGATCAAATTGCCAGAATTCACCACCTAATTGAGAATATACAGCATTCATTGCTCCTTCTGCTTCAGTTGCATTTTTTATAGGTTGTTCTTCTTTCGTAATCACTTCTACAATGGGTTCTGTGTCTAAATAGTCATTACAAGACGTGTAAAAGCATAATAATCCTAATAAAGCAACACTTTTTATATTTAATATATTTTTTTTCATTTGATTAGCTTTTGAATTTATAAATTAGCTTTAAGTCCAACAATAAACGTTCGTACTTGAGGATAAACTCCATAATCAATCCCGATTATACTACCTCCGTTTGAATTAACCTCTGGATCAAATCCTGAATAGTTTGTGATTGTGAATAAATTTTGCCCAGTTACATAAAGATTTATATTATTAAATCCTAATGCTTTTTTGAAGTTATAACCTAATGTAACAGCTTTTAATCTTACATATGTACCATCTTCTACAAAACGATCTGAAATAAATAAAGCACTTGAACTTCCTGCTTTCGGAACATTTGTAACTTGTCCTGGTGTTGTCCAACGATCTAGTACCGCTGTTGATTGATTTTTGAAATCGTTCATTAATTCTAAATCCAATCTTGAAGCATTGAAAATATCATTCCCAACAGAACCTGTTATTAAGAAGTCTAAATACAAGTTTTTGTATTTGAAATTATTTGTAAAACCAAACGTAAAATCTGGATTAGGATCACCAATAAATGTTCTGTCTCCTACATTAAATTCACCATTGCCATCTAAATCTTTATATAAAAGTTCTCCCGTATTTGGGTCAACCTTGTCAACTTTGTAACCATAGAAAGCACCTACAACATGACCAGGCATTAAACGAACAGCATCTGCACCAACTGTTTCGAAATATCCCATATCACGAATATCCAAATAGTTAATACTTTCTACTTTATTTTTATTGAATGAAATGTTGAATGATGTATTCCATTTAAAATCAGCTGAATTGATGTTGATAGTACTTAAAGAGAATTCGAATCCTTTGTTAGTCATTTCTCCACCATTATATTGGTACGGGACTGGAATACCAGAGAATGATAAACTCATCAATAAATCTTTAGTATTTCTGTGGTAGTAATCTGCAGAAAATCTAATACGATCTTTTAAGAATCCAAAATCAATTCCGATGTTTTTATCCTCTGTTGTTTCCCATGTTAAATCAGAATTTTCTGTTTGTACAGGGTTTAAAACATCACTTCCTATATTAGCTTCTTTTCTTAAAGACCAATAAGAATATGCCGGAATTCCAGAAACATTTCCTGTAATACCCCATCCAGCTCTTAATTTTAAGTAATTGAATGCCTTACTTCCTTTAAGGAATTCTTCGTTAGAGATAACCCAAGCAGCAGAAACTCCAGGAAAATAACCCCATTTATTTCCTGGTGCTAATGATGAAGCTCCTGAAGCACGAATAACAGCCATTAATGAGTATTTATCGTTGTATGTATAATTTGCTTGTCCGAAGTAAGAAACATACCTTGTAATAGATTCGTCACGAGATTGTGTTCTACTATCTTCTCTAGCTAAATTATAATCAAATGAACGTACATCAACAGGGAAATTTCTACCCCAATATCCATGACGTTTATATTTATTTTCTTGTATCGAATTTCCAACTATAAAACCAAAGTCATGCTCATCTTGGTTTAATTTATAGTTCAATGTATTTTCGATATTATAGTTTTGATATAAGTAGTTGTCTAAACTTCCTGTTCCGCTTTCTTGTCTACCATAACTAGTTCTATATGGATCAATGAATTTTTCATTTTTCATGTTCATATAATCCAAAGTAAAAGCAGGTTTCCAAACTAAATTTTTTAATAAATTAACTTCAAAATTTAAGCTTGAAAGAAAACGATCAGTTACATTTTCATCTTTTTGAGATTGATAAGCGACTGGATTTTCCCAAGATGATTGATAAGGATTTTGAGCAAATTGCCCGTCTTTGTATCCATCAATGTATTGTCCTGTAGCAGGATCTGTTTCTCTAACTTTTAATTGTTCAGCATAAATAGGTAAAAAAGCAGGTGTATTTAAAGCAGCAAGTACAATTCCTCCTCTTGCAACACTCTTATTATCACTACTATTGTACATATTAGTTCTTGTATAACTAAAAGCACCGTTTACTTTAAGCCATTTTGCAATATCAGCATCAAAATTTACACGTGATGAAAAACGATTGTTTCGTGCTGGTTTAATGATTCCTTCAATACCTTGATAACCAAATGAACTATAAATTCTGAAGTTTTCTTCACCAAAACCATAGTTAACATTATAGTTTTGATCAATTCCAGTTTGAAATACTTCATTTCTCCAATTAGTATTAATTCCAGCATATTTTTCTGAATTTGCAGTTGCTAAATAACCAGGATTAATCTCATTCAATAACGTTTTGTATTGATCAAGGTTTAAAACATCAATGTTATCAGCGACTTTAGAAAAACCAGCATAAGCATTAAATCCGAAAGTTGTTTTGTTCTTTTTAGCTTTTTTAGTAGTTACGATAATAACACCACTACTTCCGTTAACACCATAAATTGCTGTAGAAGAGGCATCTTTTAAGACAACCATATCTACCACATCATCTGGGTTTATACTTGAAATATCATAGGTTTGTATACCATCAATAACATAAAGTGGTCGTGTACTTGAATTGATAGAGTTTATACCACGAATTCTAACTTCTAATCCAGAACCTGGTTTCCCAGAAGGTTGTACTACGTTAACACCTGCAGCATTTCCTTGTAAACCTTGTTCTAAATTATATATAGGACGATCTTCAAAAACGTCAGCTTTAACTTGCTCTACAGCACTTGTCAAATTTTGTTTTTTTACAGATCCATATCCAATAACTACAACTTCTTGTAAACTTCTCGCAAAATTATCATTGTTTTCTAAAACCAAAGAATCTTTTCTGTTTTTAGAAATGGTGTCTTCTTGAGAATAAGCTTTACTTAATAGTAATGTACCTACTATTCCAAGCAGGAAAAGTTTTAGCCTCATATTGTCTCATTTTTTTGTTTAACACAAATTTAACTTTAAGTTGGTGTAAATTCTACAATTAAGGGCTTAGTGAAATAAAAATGTAGAATATTAAAAACTTAAATTCTTTTATTTCAGTCAGATATTTGATTAAGTGGATATTAAAAAGTAGGTCTGTTTATGAACTATTTTCTATAATTTATGTTAATTTATTATCATTGTCTTAAGTTTTTTTTCATATTTTCGAAAGATGAATAAAGTACTTTTTTTAATCATTCTTTTGTCGCAAATTTCTCAATTTGCATTTGGAAATACTGTTGATTCCCTTCTTACAGAGTTGGATAGAACAATGCACAACCGTGTAGAATATGATTTAAAAAAAGAAAAAGCTTTATCAAATTTTAAAAAAGAGCTTTCATCTGAAAAAAATGAGTTAAAAAAATATTTTTTGATGAATGAGATTATCAAAGAATATATTCCTTATCAATTGGATTCTGCTTTGTTTTACATGAACAAGAATATTTATCTATCGTCTAAGTTTTCTGATAAAAAATACATAGATAAAGTAAAAATTGACTTAGCAGGGGTTTTATCTTCTACAGGAAATTACAAAGAATCAGTAGATATGTTAAATTCTATTGATGAAAGTAATTTGGATGAGGTAACAAAAAATCAATTCTACCATGAGTCAATGTGGACTTATTACCGCTTATTTTTTTACAGTCCTTTACCTGATTCTAAAAAAATATATGGTCAGTTGTATAATGATTATATGAATAAACTTTTAGCAAGGCTGGATAAAAATAGTACATTTTATTTATCAATTATTGAGAGAGTTTATAGAGAAAAAAATGATATTAAGAATAGTATAGCGACCAACAATGAGCTGCTAAAGCGTAATGGTATTGGAACTCGTGAATTTTCAATGATTGCTTTTTCTCAAGCCCTTAATTATAGAAATTTAGGTGATAGAGAGTCTGAGAAGAAATATTTAATTTTATCTTCTATTTCTGATATCAAAGCCTCTGTTAAGGATAATGCGGCTACAACCGAATTGGCCTTGATGTTATTCAGACAAGGTGATTTAGAAAGGGCACATCATAATATCAATTTTGCTTTTGAAGATGCTGCTTTTTTCAATTCAAAATTACGATTTGTATCGATTTCAAATATTTTACCTATTATCGATAAGGCCTACGAAACAGAAATTCATAAGAAGAATAGAAAACTTCAAATTAGCTTGATTGTTATTAGTATCCTTAGTTTGGTAGTTCTGTTTACCTTATTTTATATCTATAAACAATATCGAAACTTAGTAATAGCTCGAAAAAAATTAGAAGAAGTTAATAATAAACTAAAGCAGATTAATAAAGAATTGTCAGATTCTTACGATAAGATATCTGAAATTAATCAAGTTAAAGAGCATTACATTGTTAATTTATTGATCAATAATTCCGAAAACATTGATACTTTGGATGTATATGGAAAAACGGTTGTTAAATTGATTATTTCGAAGAAAACGGAAGAGTTATTAAAATTAACAAAGAGTAAAGATTTTCTAGATAAAGAATTAGCCAAGTTTTATTATAATTTTGACAATATTTTCTTGAATATCTATCCTGATTTTGTAGAAAAGTTTAACAATTTATTAAGTGATGAAGAACGAATAATATTGAAACGAGATGAATTATTAAATACAGAATTACGAATTTTTGCTTTAATTCGATTAGGAATAAATGACAGTTCTAAGATTGCAAAAATTCTTCGATATTCTGTTACAACAATCTACAATTATCGTGTTAAAACAAAAAATAAAACCAAGATTAATCGAGATGAGTTTGAGAAAGAAGTGATGAAGATTGGATCTTTAACAAACAAAACCCAAGTAGAATAATTCGACTTGGGTTTTTTGATATGATTAGTTCAAAGTAAATTTTGAGGTCAAATCAGCATTCGAAGAATTACCAACATACACTTCAAAATCTCCTGGTTCTGAAACAAATTTTAGTTCAGAATTATAAAACTTTAAATCGTCAGGTTTTATCGTAAAAGTAACTTGTTTAGATTCGCCTTTTTTCAAGAATATTTTTTGAAAACCTTTTAATTCTCTAACCGGTCTTACAGTACTTCCGAAAACATCTTTAATATATAATTGCACAACTTCTGCGCCGTCATAATCTCCATTGTTTTTTAGTTGAACTGTAGCTGTTAGCGATTCATTTTGGTTGATAGAAACTTTGTTTAACTTAAGATCAGAGATAGTAAATGTTGTATATGATAGTCCATAGCCAAATGGATAAAGAGGTGTATTACATTGATCTAAATAATTAGAACGATATTTTTCGAATTTACAATTATCATTTGCATCTTTACTAATCGGACGACCTGTGTTGTAATGTGCGTAATAAATTGGGATTTGACCAACACTACGAGGAAATGTAATAGGCAATTTTCCGCTTGGATTAACATCACCAAATAAAACATCCGCAATTGCATCTCCAGCTTCAGTACCACCAAACCAAGTGTTTAATATGGCTGTTGCTTTCTCGTTTTCTTCTCCAATAGTCATTGCTCGACCTGTGAAAAGAACTACGACGACAGGTTTTCCTGTATCATACAAAGCTTGTAGTAATTTTTTTTGAGTTGAAGAGATGTCTAAGTTTGTTTTACTACTACTTTCACCGCTCATTTCAGATGATTCTCCAACAGCAGCTACAATTACATCTGATTTTTTAGCAGCTTCAACAGCTTCTTTTATTAAGACGTCTGCATTTCTTTCGTCCCATTTTGGCTTTTTTCCAAAGATTGTGGCATTGTCAAAATCAACTTTATTTTCAACTAAATTAGCTCCTTGTGCGTAAATGATATTTTTATTTGATAACGCTTTTTTCAAAGAAATTGCATCATTGTATCTTGCTGCGATTGCCCAAGTTCCAGGCATATTATCAGATGCATCCGCCATAGGTCCAACTAACGCAATTTTAGTATCTTTTTTTAGTGGTAAAACTTGTTTGTCATTTTTCAATAAAACCATAGATCCAGCAGCTACTTTTCTTGCTTCTGATCTATTCTCTTTTGTAAATATTTCTGTCTTTGCACGTTTAGGATCTGTATAACGATATGGATCTTCAAATAAACCTAGTTTATATTTCGCTTCTAAAACTCGCTTTACAGCTTGATCAATTGTTCCAATTTTTACTTTACCTTCATCTAATGATTTTTTGGTTGTAGTTAAAAATCCTTCACCAACCATGTCCATATCTGATCCTGCATTTAAAGACATTGCCGAAACTGTTTGTAAATCTCCAATTCCGTGATTAATCATTTCATTAATCGCTGTATAATCCGTTACAACTAATCCTTTGAAACCCCATTGATTTCTCAAAACTTCTGTCATTAACCATTTATTCCCAGAGGCAGGTATCCCATCAACCACGTTAAAAGAGGTCATTACAGAGCCTACTCCTGCATCAACTGCGGCTTTATATGGAGGAAAATATGTGTTGTACATTGCCCAACGACTCATATCTACATGATTGTAATCTCTTCCAGCTTCAGATGCTCCGTATAAAGCAAAATGTTTTACTGTAGCCATCATAGTGTTTTTAAGAGAAAGATCATTTCCTTGATAACCTTTAATCATTGCTTCACCTGATCTACTTGCTAAATATGGATCTTCACCTGCGCTTTCCGCAATTCGTCCCCAACGCGGATCACGACTAACATCTACCATTGGCGAAAAAGTCCATTGTATTCCGTCAGCAGTTCCTTCTTTAGCAGATATTCGAGCAGACTTTTCAATTGCGTTCATATCAAATGTAGCAGATAAAGCAAGTGGAATAGGGAAAACGGTTTCATATCCATGAATAATATCCATTCCAAATAATAAAGGAATTCCTAAACGACTTTTCTCAATAGCGATGCGTTGCATCTCTTTTATTTTATCAACGCCTTTTATATTAAATAGTCCTCCAACTAAACTAGATTCAATTTTTTTTCCAACATCAGTACTCTGTGCTGATCCTGTTATAAAATCATTAGAAGTGGGGAAATTTAGTTGTCCCAATTTTTCTTCTAAAGTCATTTGACTCATGATTTCAGAAATAAACTGATCTTGAGTTTTTTTTGAATCAAATTTAATTTTTTGACCAAATGAAAAAGACATTCCTAAAGCAGTCACCAATAAGATGAAGTTTTTTCTCATAATGTAATTTTTGTTTTTTTGTGGTAATGTGCTTAATAAAAAGCAAAGAATAGAAAAATAGAATTTCTATTGTTGAGGTAAATTCACTTAACGTGAAAAACCAAATAAGATTCTAATTTAAAAAAAAGAATCTTATTTGATGTTAATTTCTTTCTGCATTTGTTCCACAACTTCATAAGTTGCAGGACAAATTAGCGTATTTTTTAGGGTAAGATGATTAATTTGATAAAACTTTTTGCGATCTGTATGTGGATATTCACGGCAAGCTTTCGGGCGATCTTCGTAAACCAAACAATAATTTTCACTATCCAAAAATGGACAAGGAACTTGTTGCAAAACGTAATCATTGTCCTCATCAATTCGTAAATATTTATCAATAAATTGACTTGGTTTGATGCGAAAAACATGCGCTAAACGCTCAATATCTTTTTGCGTAAAAAGCGGACCAGTTGTTTTGCAACAATTCGCGCAAGAAAGACAATCGATGCGATTGAAAACATCTTCGTGAATTTCTTCCATTTTTTGATCCAAGTTTTTTGGTGGTTTCTTTTTCAACTTTTCCAAAAACTTTTTGTGCTCACGTTGTTTTTCTTTTGCTTTCGCAAAATATTCTTCTAAGAAATGATCTCCCATTTTTCTATTTCTCCTTCTTTTACTTCGAAAATCTCCGCGCAATCAACCATTTTGAGGTTTTCAAATTGTTTGAATCGCTCTGGATCTCTTTGTTCTAACTTCTTTAATAAATGGTTGAATTCATATTGCATTTGACCTATTGTGACCTCAATTTTAATCTTTTTGAAATCAAAATCAATTTTATTTCGGTCAAAGCTATAACCTCGTCTTGTGGCTTCGTCCCAAACTTCTGCCAAATATTGATTAATCGCTTCAAGCGGCTTTTTGACAGCTTTGAAGCGAATTAATTGCGGATGATTTTTATAACCTTTAGTATTGCCTTCCAAAACATTTTTTGCCAAAAGCGTTTCGCGCCAAAGCGCTACAATTCCTTTTGCATCGAGATATTTTGGATGAACAGACCAAATTCGCATTTGTTAGTTTATTTATCTTTTTTGATGTCTTCTACATTTTTTACACCACGTAATCTGCAAAACTCCTCGATAACATTGTGATGTGAAACCGTTTTATCTTTGAAATAATTGACAAAATATTTCTTTTCTTCTTCGGTTGCTTCTAACTGATTTAAGATATTCATTAAGTGCATCTTCATGTGACCTTTCTGAATTCCAGTTGTAACCAAAGAACGCAATGCACCAAAGTTTTGCGCTAATCCAGCAACAGCAACAAATCCCATCAATTCTTTAGCATTCGGTTTTCCAAGAATTCCCATCGCTAATTTTACTAAAGGATGTAAAGCTGTCAATCCACCAATTGTTCCAAGCGCAGTTGGTAAATCAATCCAAAAACGGAAAATTCCATCTTTTACTTCGCAATGTGTTAATGAAGAATATTGACCATCTTTTGCGGCATACGTATGCGCACAAGCCTCTACAGCACGAAAATCGTTGCCTGTTGCAATGACAACAGCATCAATTCCGTTCATAATTCCTTTGTTGTGCGTTGTTGCACGATAAGGCTCTATTTCTGCAATTCGAACAGCGCGAGAAAATTTCTCCACAAACTCTTCTGATGTTACATTTCCTTCTGCTAATTGCTCAACTGGACAAGAAACTTCTGCACGAACAATACAATCTGGCGTATAATTCGATAAAATACACATCACGATTTGAATTGAATCTTTTTCATCATCTGTAAAAGTAGAATCAGCTTCGATTTCGTTTCGTAATGTTTTGGCGAATTGCTCTAAACATGAATTGATGAAGTTAGCACCCATCGAATCCATCGTTTCGAAAGAAGCTTTTATTTGATAATAGTTCTCTAAATTAGCAGTTTTATCAATTAGTTCTAAAGCCAAAATACCACCACCACGCGCACGCATGTTTTTTGTGATATCATTTGTCGTTTCGATTAATTGATTTTTAATCGTTGTTTCAAACGCATTTTGCAATTTTTCTTTATCACCCTCGTACATAAAATGAACGTGACCTAATTTTGTTGTAGATAAAATAGTTGTTTTGAAACCACCACGAGTTTGCCAAAACTTCGCAGCCTTAGAAGCCGCAGCAACAACAGACGACTCTTCAACTGCCATTGGAATAGCATATAATTCGTCGTTGATTAAAAAGTTTGGCGCTAAACCAAACGGCATATAGAAATTAGAAACTGTATTTTCTGAAAATTCGTCGTGCAGTTTTTGTAAATCTGCATCATCATTCCAATATTGTTTCATGATTTGAATTGCTTTTTCATCGCCATTCAAATATTCATTGACAACCCATTCAATTTTTCCTTCTTTCGATAATTTCGAAAAACCTTCTACTGCTTGATGCTTCATATTGGATATTTTTTTATAAGACAAAAGTACAAACGTTTTGAATGTTATAAGATACTTCTTCTGTTTTTTGATTAATTTTTAACGATTTAGTAGAATAGCAAATTAAGGGAGTGCAATAAATAGAGGCTTGTTGTGTGGATTCAATCCTTTTTTTGAAGGCAAATAGCTACGAAATAAGATTGATATTTTTAAACACGTTAAAACACCTTTTACTTAACATAAAAGGTGTTATAGAGTTTGATTAAATCACAATTCTAATGTAAAAATGTTTCATTCTAATAATTAAGTACTTAAAATTTGATTATATAAATATTAATATTTAGTTTAGTAAAGATTAACAAATTAAACTAAGTAAAAATGAAGAAAATTTTATTATTAGGAGCTTTTGCTTTATTAGGAGCATCTTCTGCATTCGCTGGAACAGGGAATTTTACAAAAATTGTTAAAACTGATTTTGGATCTTGCGAAATTAGTGTTTATAAAAATGGTAAATTAGTAGGGTACACTATTGTATATGCTTCTTCTGAATCAGATTGTAATAATAAAGCTAGAGAATACGCTTCTCAATTTTAATAAAAAAAATTGCATCAAAAAAAATCAATGTATACGTATACATTGATTTTTTTTGATGCAATTGGTCATAAAAAATGAATACAAAACAACATAAAATGAAGAACTTTTTAATTGTTATTTTAGTAACTTTAATAAATACGAATTTATTTGGGCAGGTTTATAAATTGGAATATAAATTTGGTGATAATATGCCAATGGTAGGATATTCTAGTTATAATGCTATTTTAGAGTATAATACAAAAACAAAAGAAAGTGTATACACTGTTTTAAAAAAAGGTATAAAAACAGAAAATTCAACGGATGATAATATGATAATGTTAGGAGATGATATAATAGATGATATAGTTATTTATAACAATTTTAAAGACTCATTAACTTTGACACAAGATCAAATAGATATAGAGATGATGATATTTAAAGAAAAAACACCCAAAATAAAATGGCTTCTAACTGATGAAACAAAAATAAAAAATAATCTTAATTTAAAAAAAGCAACATCAAATTTTAGAGGACGAAACTATGAAGTTTGGTACACTTTAGATATACCTGTTAGTATAGGTCCATGGAAACTTAATGGATTACCTGGAGCTATTGTAGAAGCAAAAGAAAATATTAATAGATACTCTTGGGAATTAGTAAAATTTAGTAAATTAAAAGAAGATGAATTTAAAAAATTTTATAAAAATCCAAAATACAAAGAATACGATATAAAGTTTTATCCTAAATATAAATTTTCGACACCAGAAAGAATAAAAGAAAAATTAAGAAAAATAGATAGTAATTTTCAGTTTCCAGAACCAGAAAGAGATGATATTGAACTGAAATTTGAATGGGAAAATAATTTATGATTCAATTAACTATCCAAAGCCACAGAAATTAGAAAAAAATAAGAATCTATATGAAAAATATACTTTCATTTGTAATGTTATTGTGTTTTGTAAATACATTTTGTCAAGAAAAAATACAAATAGAATACGAATTTCGAAATGAATTTGATATTGAAAATGCAAAAGATGCTGTTGTCAAAGAACGATTAAAAAACAGTAACGAAAATAGATTGTATTTTGAGTTTTTAAGTTCTGATAAAGAATCGCTTTTCCAAAGAATAGATAGAATTGATAACTCTCAGGGTAGATCAGGAGTCTCAATTTCCTTTATAAGTGGACCAGGAGGAATTTATTATAAAAATTTAGTTGACAAATCAACTCTTTCTGAAGTGAACTATAACGGAAAAAAAATGTTAATAACCGATTCTATAACAACCAAAAATTGGATATTAGCAAAAGATAAAGATAAAATTTTAGGGTTCGATGTTAAAAAAGCAACTTTACAAGTTTCTGAAAATTCATTTGTTGAAGCTTGGTATGCGTCAACAATTAAAATAAAAAATGGACCTTCTAATTATGAAGGATTACCAGGAATTATTCTAAAATTAATTTTGACGAATAAAGAAGAAAATTCCGTAAACAAACAAATTTATTTAGCAACAAAAGTTGAAGTGAGTGATAAATTAAAAATAAATAAACCAACAAAAGGTAAATCGATAACTCAAGTAGAATTTGATGAAATGATGAAAGAGGAGGAGAGAAAATTTAATGAATTATTTAAACAATAATTAAAAAACATATAAAAAGACACTGTCCAAAATTTTGTGTAAATATATTTCAGGTGGGTTTGACTTTTTTATAGTTGAACCCTTTTTTCAAATATAGTTAAAAATTGATTTAAAATTATTCCCCAATTATGAATTGGTTGTGTCCATTTTTTTGAGATTTGCATTAACGATAGATAAACTGACTTTTTGAGCGCGTCATCTGTTGGGAATACTAGTTTATTTTTGGTATATTTTCGGACTTTTCCATTCAAATTTTCGATAAGGTTGGTGGTGTAAATAATTTTTCTGATTTCAATAGGAAAGTCAAAAAATACAGTTAATTCGTCCCAATTATTTCTCCAAGATTGCATTGCGTAGGGATATTTTTGAATCCATTTTTCTGCAAAACGATCTAATTCTAAAGCAGCCATCTCTCTGTTTGGCGCATTGTAAATGAGTTTCATGTCTGAGGTAAATTCTTTTTTATCCTTCCAGACTACGTATCGAGCAGAGTTTCTAATCTGGTGAACCACGCAAATTTGTGTGTTCGCTTGAGGGAAAATATTGGTTATAGATTGTGTAAATCCGTTTAAATTATCAGTTACTGTAACCAAAATATCTTCTACGCCACGCGCTTTTAAATCCGTCATCACACCTTGCCAAAAAGCAGCAGATTCGTTCTCTTCAAGCCACATTCCAAGGATTTCTTTGTGACCTTCACGGTTTAAACCAACAGCTAGATAAATCGTTTTATTGATTACTTTTCCGCCTTGATGAACTTTAAACACAATGCCATCCATCCAAACAATGCAATAAATAGATTCTAGAGGACGATTTTGCCAATCCAAAACTTGACTATTTACTTTATCAGTAATGATGGATATTGCTGATGTAGAGAGTTTATAGCCGTATAATTCGTAAAGTTCCTGCTCAATATCCGAAACACTTAGACCTTTAGCGTATAACGAAATAACCATATTTTCAACAGAAACTGATTTGGATTGATGTTTTGGGACAATAATTGGATCAAAACTTCCTTCTCGATCTCGAGGAACCTCTATTGTAGATTCCCCATATTCGCTTTTTAAACGTTTTGAAGTTGTGCCATTACGTGCATTGGAATTGTCACTTTTCTCATTTTTTGAGTAACCTAAATGGGCTTCAAGTTCGCCTTGTAGCATGGCTTCTAATAAATCAGAATGCAATTCTTTTAATAATTTACTTAGATCTTCTTGGGTTTTGATCCCTTCTAAATGACCTTGATCTTGGATGAATTGGGCTACAGATTTTTTCATAATAAACTGTGTTTTATAAATTTAATAAAATAAATAAGGTGAGTTACTAAACCCACCTTAATTTATGTTTACACAGTTTTTTGGATATTGCCTATAAAAAGGATTTTGTTTTAAAAATCCTTTTTTTATATCTATCAAATTGATAAAATTAGTTTATTAATCGACCCTATTACGTGTTGAATAAAAGTATTGGCAACTGTGTTCGTTTGTCAATTCATTCTTCTTCCATCATTTGTTTCATCTTGATTTGGAAATCCTAAAAAAAATACAGTATAAGAAAAGGTATAAGACTTATTTATCTTAACATGATGAAAGGAATAAGAAATCATTTTTCAAATAGAAAATAAACAATATTTACATTATTAAGGTCTATTAAACATAATCATTATTATACACCTAAGATTTTTAGGTTAAAACACTGATTGCGTGAGAGTGCAGTTTTGAATAAACAAATTTGTAATTTAAAATGCTCTGAAAGACGCATTTTATCGTTGAGTGAAGGTATTCATATCAGACAAAATTATTTTTCTTTCGTACTAATTTTTTACTGCAACATTATTATTTTTTTTTATAAATCTCTACAGAGTTTATTCGTGTTTTCTTCGACCGTTCTTCGACCATTGTCCTCGCAAAGGTGCATTTTTCCGCAAGTTTGTCGAACGATGGTCGAACAAGAGTAAAATGAGCTATTTTTCGAGATGATGTGAAACATAGATATACAGAGGTTTGTATAGGAGTTTCAATTAACTAAAACATATTGTTGATAAAAATACTGGAGGACAGAAGTGGACAAAACCGGACATTTGTGGTCACTTTTTGTAAAAAATGTAATTTGTATTGTTTAAATGATTAAATTACAAATATTTGATTAATTTAAGTATTTTTTTTTTGAATAAAAAATATTTTTGATAAGAATGATGAAATACGATTATCTGTAAATTGTTTAAAATATAAAATAGTGAAGAGTTTTTCGTTTATATGAACGATTATAATGGATTATTCGAGGAAATGTGTTATTTGAGAAAATAGAATTGTTTATATTTGATTGTTTGAACTCACATGATTAGAAAATTAATATGAAAAAATTTATTTTAAGTTTGGCTGTCCTTGCGATGGGCGCTTATTCTTATGCACAACAAATAACCATTGAAGGGATATATGGCGGAAAATACCGCGAAAATTCATTGTACGGTGTGAACTCATTGAACGATGGAGAAAATTATACTATTCTGACAAAAGACGGATTGGTAAAACGTTCGTACGAATCGACATTGAAAAAAGGTCAGACTTCTGATATTGTTGTCGTTCCAGGAAAGTTTGAAGGTTATGAATTTAGTTCTGATGAGCGTTACGTTTTATTGCAAACTAATCCGCACCAAATTTATCGTCATTCGTTTACAGCAAAGTTTGAGGTGTATGATACGCAAACAAAATCGAAAGTATTGTTATTTGATGGAAAAGGAATTCAAGAGCCTTTGTTTTCGCCAGATGCTTCTAAGGTAGCTTTTGCTTTTGAGAATAATTTATACATTCAAGACTTAAAATCGAACAAGGTAACGCAAGTTACGACTGATGGTAAAAAGAATAATATTATCAACGGGATTAATGATTGGGTTTATGAAGAAGAATTTGGTTTCGTAAGAAATTTTGATTGGAATGCTGATGGAACATCTTTGGCTTATGTTCGTTTTGACGAATCGAAAGTGAAAGAAATTAATATTCCGATTTACCACAACAATCTTTATCCACAAGAATTACGTTACAAATATCCAAAGGCAGGGCAAGATAATTCGGAAGTTTCGTTACATGTTTTTGATACGAAGAATAACTCAACTGCAAATGTTAATTTAGGCGGAGTTCAGAATTATTATATTCCTAAAATTAAGTTCTCTACAAAAGCGAATTTATTAACGGTTGTAACGTCTAACCGTCATCAAAATAATGTAGATGTTTCGTTTTATGATATCAACACGAAAAAAGTAAATAAATTATTTACTGAAACAAATAAAGCGTGGATAGAAACGGATAATTTAACGTTAGAGTTTTTAGCAGATAATTCGTTCTTATGGACTTCTGAGCGCGATGGAAATAACCATATTTACCATTATGCAGATAACGGAAAGCTAATTAACCAAGTGACGAAAGGAGATTGGGAGGTAACGAATTACTATGGGTATAATCCTGGTAATAAAACACTTTATTATCAATCTAACTCGAATAATGGAAAACGTATTTCGACAGAAAGACAAATTTCTTCGGTTAGTTTAGATGGTAAGAAAACTACAATGTTGACGAAAAATAATGGAACAAATTCGGCTGCTTTCAGTAAGAATTTTACTTATTTCATTAATACTTTTTCGAATACAACGACTCCAAAAACAATTAGTTTAGTAGAATCTAAATCTGGTAAAGATTTGGGTGTTATTGTTGAGAATACTTCTTTAAAAGATAAATTGAATACAGATAATATTGGAACAAAAGAATTATTTGTGTTGAAAACTGCGGCTGGAAATGAGTTGAATGCTTATGTAATCAAACCAAAGAACTTTGATCCAACTAAAAAATACCCAGTTTTGATGTATCAATATTCTGGACCGGGTTCTCAGAATGTAAACAATGCGTATTTCAACTCAAATGATTATTGGCACATGATGTTGGCCCAAGAAGGTTACATTGTTTTCTGTGTTGACGGTCGTGGAACGGGATACAAAGGAGAAGCTTTCAAGAAACAAACATATTTACAATTAGGAAAATATGAGGTAGAGGATCAAATTGCTGCGGCGAAAGAGATTGGTAATTTACCTTATGTAGATAAATCTCGTATCGGAATTTGGGGGTGGTCTTACGGAGGTTTCATGGCTTCGAATGTATTATTCAAAGGGAATGATGTGTTCAAAGCGGCAATTGCTGTTGCTCCTGTAACAAACTGGCGTTATTATGATTCTGTTTATACAGAGCGTTTTATGCGTACACCAGAAGAAAATGCAGCTGGTTATGATGACAATTCACCAATTAATTATGCAAACGAGTTGAAAGGTAATTTCTTATTAATTTCTGGTTCTGCTGATGATAATGTACATCCACAAAACACATTCGAATTATCGGAAGCGTTGGTACAAGCGAATAAAGATTTTGATATGGCAATTTATACCGATAAAGATCATGGGATTTATGGTGGAAACACGCGTATTCAGCTTTACCGTAAAATGACAAACTTTATCAAGAAGAATTTGTAAGAAAAAAGCTGTATTTATTAGAATACGCCAATGAATAAGATGAAACATTATTCAAATTGACAAAAATCATACATTAAACAAAAAAAACCTCTGCATTGTCGGAGGTTTTTTTTATTTTCGTTGATTGCTAATAAAATCTAAATGATATATTAGCGCTTAGTTAAAGAAATTATGAGTCAAAAATTAACTTTAGAGCAAATTCAAAACTTTGAAGGGAAATACCCAAAACAGCTTTGGCATTTGTTTATGGTAGAAATGTGGGAGCGTTTCTGCTTCTATGGAATGAGAGGAGTTCTTGCCATTTTTATGGTAGATATGTTGGGATTAACGGATGCAGAATCAAATTTAAAATATGGAGCAATCCAAGCCTTTGTTTACGCATTTACTTTTATCGGAGGTATTTTTGCAGATAGAATCTTAGGGTTCAAAAAATCATTAGTCTTCGGAGGGTTGGTAATGGTTGCAGGAAACTTATTAATTGCAACAGATCCTCATCAATTTTTCTATTACGGAATTACATTAAGTATTATTGGAACAGGTTTTTTCAAACCAAATATTTCTTCGATGGTTGGAGAACTGTACAAAGCAGATGATCCAAGACGTGATGCCGGATTCGGTTTATTTTATTCAGGAATCAACATTGGTGCTTTTTTAGGAGGTATCGTTTGTGTTTATTTAGGTAAACAAGTTGGTTGGAATTATGCTTTCTTAGCAGCTGGTATCGTAATGATAATTGGAGTTGTTTTATTCTTATTTATCCGTAACGAGCTGGGACCAATCGGAGATTCTCCATTAGAAAAGATGGATCCTAAGAAAAGATTAATTAGAGAAGTCGCAGTATATGTAGGAGCATTGGTTTGTATTCCTTTAATTTTTATCATGATTCATAATACAGCATATACAGATATGTTTATGTTTACTGTAGGACCATTGGCTATTATTTATTATTTAATTCAATTATATAAAATACCAAGTTCTAAAGAAAAAAGTAAGTTTATTGCTGCTTTTATCATGATTACGTTCTCTATTTTATTCTTTGCAATTTTTGAGCAAGCAGGAGGTTCTTTAGCTTTGTTTGCAAACAAAAACTTACATTCAACTTTATTTAGCGTCCCATTAGATCCAAACATTGTGAATAATAGTGCAAACTCATTGTATGTTATTATTTTCTCACCTTTATTGGGATTAGTTTGGTTATGGATGGCGAAAAAGAAAATTGAGCCAAACACAGTTGTAAAATTTGGTTTAGCTTTCTTGATGTTAGCAGGGGCTTATTATATCTTCTATTCATTAAGATTCTTTGCTGACGAAAATGGATTATCATCATTAGAAATATTTGCATTAGCATATTTTGCAGTTACAATTGCAGAGTTGTGTTTATCACCAATTGGATTATCAATGGTAACAAAATTATCTCCAAAACACTTAGGAGGAATGATGATGGGATTATGGTTCTTAGCATCTGCTTACGGGCAATATTTAGCAGGAATCTTAGGAGCTGGAATGTCAGATCCTAGTCCAACAGCATCTTTAACAGATAAATTAATGGCTTACACAGATGGTTATCAACAATTGGCAATTTACTCTTTAGTTGCAGGTGTTATTGTCATCGTATTGTCTCCATTTATTCGCAAATTAATGCAAGACGTAAAATAACTTTTAAGATATACTTTTAACAAACAAACATGAGTTCAAAATCGGAAAATTTCTTTGATTCAAAAGTACTAGGACATCCGTCGGGATTGTTCGTGCTTTTCTTTACAGAGATGTGGGAGCGTTTTTCATTCTACGGAATGCGCGTTTTATTAATTCAGTTTTTAACAGCTGCAGTTATTGGGTTAAATCCAGGTTGGGAATGGTCTATAGAAAAAGCAACCGCTTTATATGGAACATACGCAATGTTACTTTACATTACGCCCATCTTTGGAGGTATTATTGCTGATAAATACATAGGCTATCGTTGGGCAGTTGTAATTGGTGCGATTATTATGACTCTTGGTCACGCATTCATGGCTTTTGATACACCTATCTTTTTATATTTAGGATTGGCGTGTTTGGTTATCGGAACAGGATTCTTTAAACCAAATATGACATCTATCTTATCAGAAATGTACAAAGATTTTCCTGAGAAAAAGGATGGTGCTTATACAATATTCTACATGGGAGTTAACGCTGGTGCATTCTTCGGAATGATGTTGTGTGGATTCTTAGCAGAAAAAGTAGGATGGCACTGGGGATTCGGTTTAGCTGGAATCTTCATGTTATTGGGTACATTACAGTTCTGGTTAGCAAAACCATTATTTGGGCATATCGGTGAGGTTCCTTCAAAAACAGGAAATCAAATTACGGCTGACGATGATACACCAAAATACGAACCAGGAGAAAAACCAAATCCATTTACAGTTTTAGATCAAATCTTAATCGTTATTATGACGCTTTTAGGATTAGGCTATGCGTTCAATGATCCGTTAAATGCAATTGGTGGAATTAACTTATTCCCATTCTCTATCGGAGGTTTATCAGGACAAAATGTTGTTATTTTAGTAGCATTATTCTTGTTCTTCTTTGTGGTAATTCGTCGTTTGGCAAATTACACAAAAGTGGTTCGCGACCGTATGATTGCGGTAATTATCTTTGCATTCTTCGTTATCTTCTTCTGGATGTCTTTCGAGCAAGGAGCTACATCATTGGTAATCTTTGCGCGTGATAATACAGAACGTAACTTGATTGGAGGTGCTGCAATGGCATTCAATGTTTTCAATACATTATTAACAGTTGTTCCATTATTGTTTATCTCGTATGTATTGATTTTATTAGCAAAACAAACATTCAAAAAAGCGGCTGCATCTAATATTGTTTTAGCATTTACTTTCTTAGGAATTTGGGCTGCTGCAATTTGGATGTTAAACTATAACTGGACTTCTCACTCTTACGATGTTTCTTACCAAGCAATTGAAACGGCTAAATTAGACGATGCTGGTAAACAAGTTATGAACGAAGAAGGTCAACCTGTTTTTGATAAAACACCAGTTACGGCTTCTTATGTGGCAAACTCTACAGATAAAATTGTTACTGAAACAATTAATTTAGCTTCTCAAGACGCTTTAACAAAAGGATCTGATATTAATATTCACAAAGAAGGGGACAAATTTGTATTAGTTTCTCCAGAAAGTTTAGTGAAATTAGATACTGAATATAAAAATCAAAATAAACCATCTGAAGTTGTTCCTGCGAAAGTAGCAGAGATTAAAGATTCTCAAGTAGAAATTACCGTTTCTTGGTTCTCTACATTAAACTCATTCTTCATCATTGCATTAGCATCATTAGTTTCTCGTGTTTGGGATTCTAAATATAATCCATCAGCTTCTGTAAAATATGGTTTAGGATTAATTATTATGGCAATCGGATTCGGATTCTTAGCTTTCGGTTCTTACGGAATTTCAGAAGGCGTGCGCGTTTCTATCATCTGGTTAGTTTTAGCTTATTTATTCCACACATTGGGCGAGCTCTGCTTATCTCCAGTTGGACTTTCGTACGTATCGAAATTAGTTCCAGCTCGTATGATTGCATTTATGTTCGGAATGTGGTACCTTGCAATTGCAATTGGTAACAAATTGGCAGCCATTTTAGGAGGTCAAATCGAAAATATTACAAAAGAATATTCGTTATCAACTTTCTTCTTAATTTTTACAATTGTACCAATTGTAGCAGGTTTAATCGTTATCGCATTAAATCCAATCATGAAGAAATTGATGCACGGAGTTAAATAATAAAGATTGAAATTTATGAAATCAAGCTTAGCAATCGCTGCCCTAATTTTATCATCATTTCTTTTCGGACAAGAAATTAAATGGTTATCATTAGACGAAGCAACAAAGGAAATAAAAGCACATCCAGAAAAACCTGTATTGATTAATTTCTACACAACTTGGTGTGGATTCTGTAAGCGTTTGGACAAAGAAACTTTTACAGATAATAAAGTCGCAGATTATGTGAACAAAAATTACATTGCGGTAAAATTTGATGCAGAGACAAAGGATATGGTAAAATTTATGGGAATTCAGTACACGTACATTGCGCCTGCTAAAGCGAATTACATGGCGTATGCCTTTACAAACGGACAATTGAGCTATCCTGCAACTGTTTTGATGAACGGAAAAGGAGATATCAACAAAGTTGTTTTGGGTTATCGCAGTTCGACAGATTTCATAAACGATATCAAAATTTAATCGAGAAATAACCTTGTTGAGAGGTTTTCCATAAAACAGAATCAGAAGTTTCTTCAAGTTCTGTAACAATAGAAGGGTAGTTGCTGGCATCAGCAATTACCCTTTTTAATTTGTTATTATTTTCGAAAGGATAAAGCTTTGATTGATGAATTAACACATAAAAAGGAAGTGTTGAATCTTCTTCATTTAATAAGAGTTTAAATGACTTCGTTTCGATAGAATTTGGATGTTTGATAAAATGTTGATGTTTAAAGTCTGAATCATAAGAGTAGAAACTAACATTTTTTATTCGATCATGGATTTTATAGGGTTTAATCGTAAAATTATAAGTTTTTTCATCCAAAGGATTTTCGCTTAAAATTGCTAAACTTCGTTGATTTCTTATCCCGATAATACTATTCTTATATTGATTAAAAACGATTAATTCATTCGAATGATTGAGTTCATAAATTTGATAATATCGTTCAGATTCAATTAGAAATAAAGATATTAGACAAACGAATAAGGCTAGTTTAGATTTTTTCAAGAATAATGGTTTCGACATATATAAAATAACGCCAATCAAAATAGCAGTGAACAAACTGATATAAACATCTTTCGCAATAAACTTGAAACTTGCTAACCAATAAATATATTGATTTGAATAATAGATAAAATGATTGAAAAGCCACGTATAAATTGGAATATTAAGATCAAAAATGATGAGAAGAATACTAATTATTCCACCGCAAATCATCAAAAAAGAAGCTGGAATCAAGACTAAATTTCCGAATAAAAACAATCCAGAAAATTGATTAAAATACAAGACCGAAATTGGTAAAGTACCCAATTGAGCAGATAAACTTGTTTCAATCATAATCTTGATTTTCTTCAGAAAACTATTTTTTACTTTCCAATAATGCTCGAAAATTGGATTGAGCCAAACAATGAAAAAGACTGCTGAAAAACTTAGTTGAAAGCCAACATCAAACAAATAATTAGGTTGAAAAACTAGAATGATAAAAGCAGAAAGCGAAAGTGTATGAAAAATATTTTTTGGACGATTGAGTAATTCACTGATATAATAAATGGTAATCATCAACGCAGAACGAAAAACTGGCGGTTCCAATTCGACATAAAAAGCAAAAATCCAGATAAATATTAAGCTAATAATTATTCTAATTTTTCGACCATGTTTTAACTTCAATAATGGTTGTAAAACGAATTGTAAAATCATGTAAATCATCATCACATGCAAACCAGAAATAGATAAAATATGAACAACTCCGGTCGCCACATAACTTTGATTTAGTTCTTGAGAAAGCTCTGTTCTATCCCCCAAAAGCATAGACGAAATAATTGCTCTACTTTCGAGCGAATAACCTTGTTCTGTTAACTTTTCTCGAATTTTCACTTTCGATTTTGCAACCCAATTCCTAAAACCATTTCCTTCTTTGTGAATAGAAATAATTTCATCTGTAAAGATTTGAGAATAAATTCTTTTTCTGTTTAAGAAACGTTTGTAATCAAATTGATATGGATTAAATGGTTCTTGAATTTCTCTTTTTTCTCCGAAAATGATGATTTCATCATTAGGATATAAAGTTTGTTGTTGAGATTTTATATGAAGTAATATTTGCTCATTCGTTTCGATATCTTTTACAACGTAATTGGTATATTTTTCAGTTGAATTAGAACTATAAACGACTTTTAGCAAATGAATTTTTGAAACAGATTCGAAGTCAATTCTTGAATGTCGATTATAATTTTGATGAATATAGTAGCCTAAAATCATCGAAATGCCTAAAAAAGCGATGATATTTTGACGATAATTATTTTTTAACAAAGAGATAAAAAGTAGAATAATTAGTAAAAAAAATATAATTCGTAAATTTGTAGCAGGAATTAATAATTCGGATAAAATTATTCCGATTGAGAAACAAATTGTTAGGGTAAAAAAGAGATACTTTTTCATCCTAATAATTTATAATTTTATTTACAAATAGTTGGTTTTAATTATTTGTAAATGAATTAATTTAAAAATAGAGAAATGAAGAAGATTCTTATATTAGTTGTGTTGTTTTTTACGCAAATGGCAATGGCTCAAATTGATGTAAAACTATCAATCACAAACCTTAAGAAAATGAAAGGAAATTTGGCTATAGAGTTTTATAGAAATGTAGAAAATTATACAAAAGGTCAAAATGCATTCAAGAAATTGTACGTTCCAGTTGCTGATATAGATAAGTATGAAACGGTATTTAAAGATATTGAACCAACATTTTATGCGGTAAAAGTATTTTTGGATACGAACAATAATAAACAGCTTGATAAAAGTTTTTTGGGTGTGCGTAAAGAACCGTATGGTTTTTCTAAGAATTTAGATCCTATTTTGCGTGAGCCAACTTTTGAGGAAGCTAAAGTGGAAATGACTGAAGAAAATAATACAATTCTAATCAAACTAAACAATAACAAAGGCGAAGAATAATCTTCGTCTTTTTTTGTTAAAATTTAATTGAAAAACCTAAATTCAATCCTAATAAAGAAGGATTTTTAGCATCTACATTTTTCAATGGATTTAGCATATATCTATAATTTGGTTCCAAATTTATACTTGATTTATTTGATAAATTATATTCTAACTTAACCCCAGCGTTAGCGCTATAACTCGAATTATTTAAGTTATTTGCTTCGCCTAATTTATAATTTGATCTTGTATTAGTATCAGCCAATGAAATAGAATTTTTCGTTACAGCATAATAACTTCCTCCCGCTATTGCTAGAATATTGAATTTATCAAAACTTGCCAATTTATATTCAACTTCTAATGGAACTTCGATATAATGAACTTTTTGTTCCATAGTATTGGTTTCAGAAGACAACATGGTCATTACAGCATTTTGGTTTGATTGGTCGGGAATAACTCTAATATTACTATGATAAGTAATGTTGTTGGCAGTTTTCGGATTGCTTGCAGAAAGCGCGTAAACACCCATGTTGATGCCCGAATTAATATTTGTTGTATTTTGTTCTAACTCAACTTTTGAAATTCCCGAACGGACATTTATCTTATCATTTATACGGACAGAAATCTTTGCACCGTAAGCGACAGTCAAATTATTTTTGATAGTATGATCGTTAAATTCATCCGCTAAAATAGATTTAGAATCTAACATTTTTGTAGGATTGATGTACGAAGAGACCGTCAGAAGTGGAGATTTCTGTTTGATTTCTACTTTCTCTTTTTCCTTCTTTTTTTCTTCTTGAAGAACTAATTCTAATGGTTTTTCCTCTAAAATGTTAGGTTTAACTTCTTTCTCAGAAACTTCATTTTTTGGAGTATTTATAGAATTATTTTGAACAAAATTATCTTTTTGAGTTGATCTCGTTTGACCTAATTCTTGTGTTTTATCTTCTTTTTGATTTGGAATTATATTCGAAAATAAAGATGATTCTCCAATTACATTTTCAAAATATGAATTTGAATGTTGAATTGTTTTTTGATTTGATTCAGTCGAATTTTTTACAGAAGAAACAATCTTTTTATCAGAAGAATTTTCATTCGTATGATCAATATTATTCCAATTTTTTTCGATAGATTCTTTAGAAGTCGATTTCGTTTTTACAACTTCATTCGTTGGAATATGATTAACGTTAACCGCATCATTTTGATTAAAATAATAAATAGAAATCCCAGCAACTAAACATGCGGCAGTAGAACCAATCCAATAAAATAAAGGAATGATTCGTTTTTTCTTCTCTTTCTCGTCTAATTTCTCCTGAATATTTTTCCAAGCATCCATCGGAGGAAGCTGTGGTTGCGAGAGTTTATCTTTAATATGTTGATCAAATTTGTTCATCTTCTGTGACAGTTTTTAATTGATTGAGTTTTTGTTTTAATAAATTTCGTGCTCTTGATAAGTTTGATTTTGAAGTTCCAACCGAAATGGTCAGCATTTCTGCAATTTCTTGGTGCGAATATTCTTCAAAAACGTAGAGGTTAAAAACTTGCCTGTATTGTGGTGGAAGATTATGAACGGCTTCTAACAATTGTTGATAATCAAAATCTTCTTCAACTTCGTTGTCGTCTTCTTGTGTTATAATGAGATTTTCGAAATCTTCAAAAGGTAAATTATTCTTCTTTTTTAGTTTTTCTAAATTAAGATTTACCATTATCCGTTTCATCCAACCTTCAAAAGATCCTTCGAACTTGAATTGATTTATTTTATTGAAGATATGAATAAAACCCTCTTGAAAAATATCTTGCGCATCTTCGTAATTTTCGGCATAACGAAGACAGATCGAGAACAAAACAGGCGAAAACTCAACATAAATTTCTTCTTGAGCTTTTCTATTTTGTTCTTGACATTGCTTGATTAAAATTTCAAGAGAGTCACTATTCAAAACTTATTGGACTTTATTTTTCTTTAATGTTTAAGACAATAGAATCGTTAAAAGTATCTTTATTTTCTGAGTTTTTACCAGTCCAAAACTTTAATGTATATTTTCCTGCTTTTTTAGGAGTAAATTTTAAAGTTTTAGATTCGATAGTTGTTGCAGGTAAACATGATTGTCCATTTCCTTGAGAACCTAAAACTCCAATGTAATGTACAGAATCGTTGCTGCCTTGTAATAAACTAAATTGTATAAATTCTTGACAAGAATTTGTTTTTGAATAATTTACTTTAACATTTGTTGTTTGGTTTATAGGCATAATAGAATCTTGATTAACAGTAACTCCTTCTGTTGTAAAATAACCATAGTTTACAAAATCTGAGTCATCATTATTTAAACAACTAAATGTTGATAAACCTAAAATACCTACCAAAGCAAACATGCTTAATCTTTTCATTAATTTCATTGTATGAGTTTTAATCGTTATAAAAATAAGATATAGATTTTAGAAAAGGTTGCGTGAAAGAATAAGAAATTAATATATAGAATAAGAAAACCCCTTGAAAATCAAGAGGATTACTTTGTTAGAATAGGTGTAAACTTTAATTAAGTCAATCCTGAAACATTTTAATAATTAGATCTGAATGACATCTATAGCTTACAAGATTTAAAAAACAATAAAAGGTTGCGTCAAACTTTTACTTTTTTTAAAATTATTTTTTTAAGTCCTCAATAATTAGCGAAGCGGTTCTTTCTGAAGCACCAATTCCACCAAGTTTATGATACAATTCTTCATAGCTTTTCATGATTTTTTCTCGTTTAGGAGAATTTAAAATTAAATCTAACTCTCGTTTGATATTTTCGTAAGTTAAATCATATTGAATCAGCTCTTTCACCACTTCTTCGTCCATAATCAAGTTTACTAAAGAAATAAAACGAATGTTTTTTACAACACGTTTTCCGATCTCGTACGAAATAGCATTTCCTTTGTAGCAAACAACTTCTGGAATTTTCAGTAAAGCAGTTTCTAATGTCGCTGTTCCTGATGTAACCAGAGCTGCATGAGAAACGCGCAATAAATCGTAGGTTTTATTCTCTACAATTTTCAAATCATTTCCAGCGATTTTTTTATAATTATTGATTGGTTGAGAAGGTGCTCCAGCCACAACAAATTGATAATCGGGAAAATCTTTTTCAACAGAAAGCATCAAAGGTAATTTGACTTTAATCTCTTGAGTTCGGCTTCCAGGAAGTAAAGCAATAATTGGTCTTTCGTCTAAATTATGATCTTTTCTAAATTGCTGTTCATCAATTGGTGGTAGATTATTCAACGAATCCAATAATGGATTTCCAACAAAATCTACTTTGTAATTGTAACGTTGATAAAATTCTTCTTCGAACGGAAGAATCACAAACATTTTGTCGACAACTTTTTTGATTTTATGAACTCGACCAGTTTTCCAAGCCCAAATTTGTGGCGAAATATAATAATAAACTTTAATTCCAAGACTTTTTACAAATTCAGCAATTCTGAGATTAAAACCAGGATAATCAACTAAAATAACTGCATCTGGCTGATAAGTTTCGATGTCTTTTTTAGCAACCGAAATATTTCCTAAAATCGTTCTTAAATTCATTACAACTTCAGCAAAACCCATAAACGCCAAATCTCTGTAATGTTTGACTAAAGTTCCGCCTTGCATTTGCATCAAATCTCCTCCCCAAAATCTGAATTCAGCTTGTGGATCTTTTAATTTTAATTTTTTCATTAAGTTCGATGCGTGCAAATCGCCCGAAGCTTCACCTGCAATGATATAGTATTTCAATGGAAATCATTTTTCTTCTTACAAAGATAGGAGAAATCTATAAGTGGAGTAGATTTCAATGTTTTTTATTGCGTAAATTTACTCTTTCAAACAAAGAAAAATGTCAGACGAAATTATAAATAAAGTTGCCAATAGTAGTTTAGTAACAATTGATTTACAGGATTATTACCCTGATGGAGATCGTGTTGTTTTTGACTTGAAAGATTGGTTATATGAAGAATTGATTCTTAGAGAAAAGGATTTTAGAGAAAATCTGAAAAATCATGATTGGACACAATATCAAGATAAATATGTAGCGTTAACGTGTACTGCGGATGCGATTGTTCCGTCTTGGGCTTATTTGTTGGTCGCAACCTATTTGTCGCCAATTGCGAAACGAATTGTACATGGAAGTTTACAAGATTTGGATACGATTTTGTACACAGAAATTGTAGATCATTTGCCTTATGAAGATTATGTTGATGGAAAAATAATTGTGAAAGGTTGCTCTCACAAACCTGTACCAGAATCAGCTTATATTCAGTTGATTGAACGTTTACAACCAATTGTAAGTTCGTTAATGTTTGGTGAAGCGTGTAGCACTGTTCCGCTTTATAAAAAGAAGAAATAAAAAAATCCGCTCAACGAGCGGATTTTTTTACACATGAATAA
This sequence comes from Empedobacter sp. R750, assembly GCF_030324345.1. Taxonomy (NCBI): domain Bacteria; kingdom Pseudomonadati; phylum Bacteroidota; class Flavobacteriia; order Flavobacteriales; family Weeksellaceae; genus Empedobacter; species Empedobacter sp. R750. The sequence continues at coordinate 141,773 of NZ_JACAGF010000005.1, forward strand.
AATCGTAATATACTTATTGATTAGTTCTGAAAACTAATTTATTATCTCCAGATTTTTCTTCGAAATAATCGATTAAAACCGCATCATTATCATTTATTGTTCCTTTTAAAATTTCTTTTGAAAGTTCATTTAATACATCTTGTTGAATAACTCGTTTCAATGGTCGTGCTCCGAATTGTGGATCGTAGCCTTTTCTTGCTAAATAATCGACAGCTTCTGGCGTAATATCTAATGTAATATCACGTTGTGCTAATTTCTTAGCAACTCCGCTTAAATAGATATTCACGATTCCAGAAATTTGATTTTCACTCAATGGACGGAACAAAATAATTTCATCAATACGATTCAAAAATTCTGGTCTAAAGTTTTGTTTCAATTCCTCAAAAACGACATCTTTTGTTTCATCATAAACTTGCGCCACATTATTTTCGTCAATATTCGAGAATTTATCCAAAATCGTATGAGAACCAAAATTCGATGTCATAATGATAATCGTATTTTTAAAGTTAACCACACGACCTTTGTTGTCTGTCAAACGTCCGTCATCCAAAACTTGTAACAAAATATTGAAAACATCTGGATGCGCTTTCTCAATTTCGTCCAACAAAATAACTGAATAAGGACGACGACGAACTGCTTCTGTTAACTGACCACCTTCGTCGTAACCAACGTAACCCGGAGGTGCCCCAACCAAGCGAGAAACTGCATGTCGCTCCTGATATTCGGACATGTCGATACGAGTCATTGCATTTTCATCATCGAATAAAAATTCAGCCAAAGCTTTTGCTAACTCAGTTTTCCCAACACCAGTCGAACCTAAGAATAAGAACGAACCAATTGGTTTTCCTTCGTCACTAAGACCTGCGCGAGAACGACGAATTGCATCAGAAACAGCCGTAATTGCTTCTTCTTGTCCAAGTACACGTTTGTGTAATTCGCTTTCTAAATTCAATAATTTTTCGCGGTCAGATTGCATCATTTTCTGAGCTGGAACTCCAGTCCATTTTGATACAACTTCTGCAATATCATCTGCATCAACAAACTCTTTTACTAGTTTGTTTTGTTTATTCTGTTCAAGATTATGTTCAGCTTCTTCTAAATTATTTTTTGCATTTACTAAATCTTCAAACTCTAATTTTGAGGCTTTTGCATAATCATAATCACGTTTTGCACGCTCAATTTCGAATTTGATATTTTCGATAGATTTTCTTAAATCTTGAACTTCATCGGCACGATTTCTTTCCGCTTCCCATTTTGAATTCAATTGATTTCTTTCGTCTTGAAGATTAGATAATTCTTCTTTCAAAAGATTCAATTTTTTCTCATCATTTTCACGTTTTATCGCTTCAATTTCTATTTCCAACTGAATAATTCTACGATCTAATTTATCTAAATCTTCTGGTTTAGAATTCATTTCCATTCTCAACTTAGAAGCCGCTTCGTCCATCAAATCGATGGCCTTATCTGGTAAAAAACGATCTGTAATATAACGTGTTGATAATTTTACAGCCGCAATAATTGCTTCGTCTTTGATTCCAATTTTATGGTGTTGCTCATATTTATCTTTGATTCCACGCAGAATAGAAATTGCAGATTCTTCATCTGGCTCTTCAACCATTACTTTCTGGAAACGACGCTCTAAAGCTTTATCTTTTTCAAAATATTTTTGATATTCATTCAAAGTTGTAGCACCAATCGAACGTAATTCGCCACGAGCCAAAGCAGGTTTTAGGATGTTTGCTGCATCCATTGCGCCTTCTCCGCCACCGCCAGCACCAACAAGCGTGTGAATCTCATCGATGAATAAAATAATTTCTCCATTCGAAGCAGTTACCTCTTTTACAACGGCTTTCAAACGCTCTTCGAACTCACCTTTGTATTTTGCACCCGCAACCAAAGCTCCCATATCCAATGAAAAAATTTGTTTATTCAAAAGATTTTCAGGAACATCTCCATTGATGATACGATGAGCTAAACCTTCTGCTATAGCAGTTTTACCAACACCTGGTTCACCAATAAGGATTGGGTTATTTTTTGTACGACGAGATAGAATTTGTAAAACACGACGAATTTCTTCGTCACGTCCAATTACAGGATCTAATTTTCCTTCTTTTGCTAAATCTGTTAAATTTTTAGCGTATTTATTTAATGAATTATATGTTCCTTCTGCGTTTTCAGAAGTTACTCTTTCTCCGTTTCTCAATTCTGTTACTAATTTTTTTGTGTTGTCGAATGTAACACCTCTATTTTTTAATAACTGACTTACAGGTGATACATTCTTGATTATACCTAATAATAAATGCTCTAATGTGATAAAATCATCGTTCATCTCTTTTGCAATTTCTTGTGCAGATTGCAAAATTTGGTTAGATGAATTGGAAAGATGATTTCCTTGTTGACCTTCAATTTTTGGATATTTATTGATTTCTAAATCCAGCTCTGGTTTCAACATATCCATTTTTACACCTTGTTTTTCCAAGATTAATGATAACACGTTTTCATCAACATCTATCATTCCGCCTAAAATATGAGCTGGTTCTATTGCTTGATTTTTTTTAGCAACTGCAATTTGCTGCGCTGCTTGAATCGCCTCACGACCCTTTATTGTAAATTGATTAAAATCCATTGGTTTTTAGTTTTTTATATTGGTTTTGTTTGTTGTACTTCATCAAAAAAAATTCCAAAGTAGAAATAAAACCTAAAAACTGACTTTTTGACTATATTGAATAAAAAAAGGAGACATTTTGACAACATCTCCTCTCGTTTAAAAATTTTTATAGTATTTAAAATAAACCTTCTACTGATAAATAGCGTTCGCCAGTATCGTAGTTGACAGTTAATATTTTTGCTTCTTTGTCTACTTCATTCAATGTTTTTGCAACTGCAGCCAGCGAAGCTCCTGTCGAAATTCCAACAAATAAACCTTCTACTTTAGCCACTTTTTTTGCAAATTCATATGCTTCTTCTTTTGTAATTTGAATAGAAGAATCAACAATTGAAGTATCTAAATTAGTTGGAATAAAGCCTGCTCCAATTCCTTGAATCGCGTGTGGACCAGGATTTCCTCCTGAAATGACAGGAGAATCGGTTGGTTCTACAGCGATAACTTTTGTTGAAGAATTAATTTCTTTCAATGCTTTTCCAATTCCAGAAAGATGTCCACCTGTTCCAACTCCTGTGATTAAATAATCTACTCCTTGTGGAAAATCAGAAAGAATTTCTTTTGCAGTTGTATTATAATGAACTGTCGGATTCGAACTATTCTCAAATTGTTGCGGAACCCAAGCGCCTTCTATTGTTTCGGCTAATTCTTGTGCTTTTGCAATAGCGCCTTTCATTCCTAATTCTTTTGGCGTTAAAACAAATTCAGCACCATAAGCTTCCATAATTTTTCGACGCTCAATTGACATTGATTCTGGCATTGTGATAATCATTTTGTAACCTTTTACAGCTGCAACAAATGATAAGCCAATTCCTGTATTACCCGAAGTAGGTTCTATAATTGTTCCTCCAGGTTTTAAAATTCCAGCTTTTTCCGCATCTTCAATCATTGCTAAAGCAATACGATCTTTAATTGATCCACCTGGATTTTGTTTTTCTACTTTAATATAAACATTATGGTTGGGAAATAATTTATTCAGTTTAATAATTGGTGTATTTCCAATAGTTTCTAATACGTTATTGTAAATCATTGTTGTAAGGTTTTAGATGATATAATTGATATGTTGTTCTTTTTTTTGTTTTTTTATTTGCGGTTGATTCTCTTGATAGACAACAGAATCTTCTTCTATACTTTCTGTAATCCAAACATTTCCACCGATTACAGAATTTTCTCCAATTACAGTTGTTCCTCCCAAAATAGTGGCTCCAGCATAAATCGTGACATTGTTTTCTATTGTTGGATGACGTTTTTTATCAGCCAAATTTTTCGAAACATAAAACGCTCCTAATGTTACGCCTTGGTAAATTTTTACATGATCACCAATCAATGTTGTTTCTCCAATCACAATTCCTGTACCATGATCGATATAAAAATTTTTTCCAATTGTAGCACCAGGATGAATATCAATTCCAGTTTTAGAATGTGCATATTCAGAAAAAAAACGGGGAAGAATTGGCGTATTTAATTTATAGAGAATATGTGCTAAACGGTGAATTGCAATCGCAAAAAAACCTGGATAAGCTAAAATGATTTCAATTTCTGATTTAGATGCAGGATCATTTGCATAAAAAACAAAAATCAGTTCTTCTAATTCTTGTCTAAGTTGTTTGAATTGTTCAAAAAAGTATAAACTAATTTGATTCGACTTCTCCTCAGGAACAATTTTTAACAAGATAGAATTGAATTGATTGAGTAAATCTTCTTTCTTATACAAAGGATTTGGTTGTTGAAAAATCTCATCATAAATAATGGATTCTATCAACGGTTCTACTTCTTGTTTTCTAAATGGTAAACTGTATTTCGTAAGCTGATTCATTCTTAAATCTATAAACTCTATAAAAATAGTAGACAAATGTATTCATTTTTTTATTCTTGAAGAAGAAATTGTCGAAAAAATGACAAAACCCATAAAAATGCTTTCTCTTTTATTATTGCTATGTAAGCATAATAATACACTGTTTTGACTTTTATGAATAAAATCTATTTTTATTTATTTAAAATTATTTATCAAATTAAATAACTAGTAATCAATATTATAAAAGGGTTTATGTGTTTAAAAAAGATTATTTTTATAAAAAATAAAGCATAGTGTTTTATTTACACTAAAAAATAGTTATTTTAGTGAAATAAATTTTAAAGGATAAAAATATGAAAAAATCAATTTTATTCGGATTATTCTTTATGTTGACATCTTTAATGTATGCGCAATCACCAATTGGAACTTGGAAAACAATTGATGATGAGACAAAACAGGCGAAGTCTTACGTAGAGATTTTCGAAAAAGATGGAAAACTTTATGGTAAAGTCACTAAGATTTTAACAAAAGGAAAAGAAGATGCAAAATGTACAGATTGTTCAGGCGCATTAAAAAATAAACCAATTTTAGGAATGCAAATTCTTTCTGGTCTTAAAAAAGATGGAAAAGAATGGAATGGTGGAAAAATCATTGATCCTAATAGTGGAAAGGAATACAAAGCAAAAATGTCTCTTAACGGAAATGATAAATTAGACGTAAGAGGTTTTATCGGGATTTCTCTTGTAGGAAGAACGCAAACTTGGCAACGAGTTAAATAAAAATCAAAACAAAAACGAAAAGGTTACTCTGAGTAATCAAACCCACAAAATTTTACTCTATAATGACTATTTCTAAAAGAATAGTCATTATTTTTTTTGCTTAAATTTGTAACTTCAAAACTTTAGTTTTTGATTATTTCTAAAATAAATTAATGAGTTCATATAAAAACAGAGCGTTTGCTTATATAAAACCTTACAAATCTTCATTTGTTGCAGCAATTTTTTTTAATTTAATGTATGCATTATTTAATATTGTTGCATTAGCATTCATGATGCCTATATTGAGTGTGCTTTTCGGAGAAGATAAAAAACACATTACAGTCAAACCGATTTATTCAGGTCATTTAGTTGATTTGAAACAATTTTTTTCTGATTATTCGGGCTATTATATGAATCAATTGTCGCAAACCGAAGGTCCAGTTTATGTATTAGCAATTTCGTGTGTTGTATTTATTATTGCATTTTTGTTTCGTAATATTTTCAGTTTTCTTTCAGAAACTTGTTTGGTCGATTTACGTTCTGGGGTTACACGCGATTTGCGAGTGGATATTCATAATAAAATTATCGATTTACCAGTTGCTTATTTTACAGAAAAACGAAAAGGCGATATGATAAATCGTATGTCAAGTGATGTAAATGAAGTTGAATCGAATATCTTAAATTCTTTTGTAGAACTTGTGCGTTCACCAATTATGATTATTGTTTTTGTGATATTCTTATTTACTGTAAGTTATCAATTAACGATTTTTGCTATTTTGGTTTTCCCGATTATGGGAACAATTATTTCGTTGATTGGAAAAAGTCTCAAAAAAGCTGCTACTCATGCGCAAGACGAATTATCTAATATTATTACTTATGTAGACGAAACACTTTCTTCTCTTAAGATTATCAAAATTTTTAATGCTGAAGATCAAGTAAAAGGTCGTTTTGATGAATCGATTAATCGTTATCGAAAATATCTTCAAAAAGTAATGAAAAAACGTGCTTTAGCTTCACCAACAAGTGAATTTTTAGGTGCTGTTACAATTGGATTAATTGTTTTTTTTGGAGGTAAGTTATCGTTAGAAGGAAATGGTTTAACAGGTTCACAATTCATCTTTTATATCGCAACATTTTATACATTATTAGATCCGATTAAACGCTTTTCGAAAGCATTATCAGATGTACAAAAAGGAGAAGTTTCTGCAAAGAGAATTTTTGAAGTTTTGGATGCTGACGTTTCGATAAAAGATGTTCCAGATGCTAAAGGAATTGATGCGTTTGAAGATAAAATTGAGTTTAGAAATGTGACATTTGCTTATGGAAAACATAATGTAATTGAGAATTTTAATTTAACAATTAACAAAGGAGAAACGGTTGCTTTAGTTGGGCAGTCTGGTTCTGGAAAATCAACTTTGGCTAATTTAATTACTCGTTTTTGGGATGTAAAATCTGGTCAAATTTTGATTGATGGAATTGATATCAAACATATAAAATTACATGATTATCGCTTGTTATTTGGTTTGGTTACGCAAGATTCGATTCTGTTTAATGATACAATTTTTAATAATATTTCATTAGGGGATAAATCTCCAAATTTAGAAAAAGTAGAACATGCAGCGCAAATTGCAAATGCGGAAGAGTTTATTGTAAAAATGCCAGAAAAGTATCAAGAGTCAGTAGGTGAGGGAGGAAGTAAACTTTCTGGTGGACAAAAACAACGTTTAAGTATTGCGCGTGCGGTTTATAAAAATCCACCGATTATGGTTTTGGATGAAGCAACTTCTGCTTTGGATACTAAATCTGAAAAATTGGTGCAAGTTGCTTTGAATAATATGATGCAAAATCGTACTTCTTTGGTTATTGCGCACCGTTTATCAACCATTCAGAATGCAGATAAAATTGTGGTAATGGAAGCAGGAAGAATTATTGAAGAAGGAAATCATCATTCCCTTATCGAGAAAAAAGGCGTTTATGCTAATTTGGTAAATATGCAGAATTTTGAATAAAACTTAACTTTATAAACTAAAAAAATCCGCTTATTAAGCGGATTTTTTAGTTTATATTTTAAATCGATTTAATTTCAAAACCAAGTTTTTTCCAATCTTCCCAAAATGTTGGATATGATTTTTCTACGACCATCTCATTCTCAATTCGAATTGGGTAAATTTGAGCCAAAGGCGCCATACACATTGCCATTCTATGATCATTGTAAGTCGCTAAAGTTGGCGTTTCTGTATAATTATTATAACCCTCAATTGTTAAAGAATCGTTTGTAATTGTAATAATTGCTCCAAATTTTTCCAACTCATTTTTAAGTGCAACCAAACGATCGGTTTCTTTAATTTTTAGTGTTTCCAAACCTGTTAAATGACATTTTACTTTCAATCCCACACAGGTTGCCGAAATAGTTTGCGCAATATCAGGAGTGTTGATTAAATTTAATTCGATGATAGATTTTGGAGTGAAATTTTCATCATTTTTCAATGTTAAAACTCCATTTTCAAAAGTTGAAATTACACCAAAATTTTCTGCATAAATATGTTGTAAAGCTGAATCTCCTTGTAAAGAATCTTCGAAATAAGTAGAAATTTTCACTTCCGAATTTTTAGATAAAGCAATCAAACTATAATAATATGAAGCTGAACTCCAATCTGATTCTACTTGTAAAGTTTGAGCTTTGATGTTTTCAGTAAAAGGAATTTTGATTGTATTTCCTTCGAAAATTGCATTAATTCCGACTTTATTCAACAACTGAATTGTCATTTGAATATAAGGAACAGAAATAATTTTTCCATCAAGATTTATCGTTAATCCATTTTCTAATTTTGTTCCTATCAAACATAAAGCTGAGATATATTGAGAACTAATATTAGAAGGAATTGTAATAGAATCTTTCGTTATTTTTTTTCCTACAATCGATAAAGGTGGATAACCTTCGTTTTCTTGATACGAAATTTCTGCACCCAACTCATTCAAGGCGTCAACCAAAACTTTTATTGGTCGTTGTTTCATTCTTTCAGAGCCTGTTAACGTTATTTTTCGTCCATCTTGAATAGAAAAATAAGCCGTTAAAAATCGCATTGCAGTTCCCGCATGGTGAATATCAACTAAATCAGTTTTGTTCGCTAACGCTTTTTGCATTAATTGAGAATCTTCTGAATTTGAAACATTTTCTAATGTCAAAACATTCTCAAATAATTGACTTAATAACAACAAACGATTGCTTTCGCTTTTAGAACCTGTGATGGCTAATTGATTATTTATCGGAGATTTTAGAGCAGAAATTTCAATCATATTTATTTTAATTTATCATTATTTTGATGACGATCGTGGTCACGTTTTGTTTTGTAATCTAATTTTTTGTAAAAAGCTGATTCTAAATCAACACCTGTTTGATTCGCCAAACAAAGTGCTACAAAAATAACATCTGCCAATTCTTCGCCAAGATCTTTGTTTTTATCTGATTCTTTCTCCGATTGTTCACCGTAACGACGCGCAATAATACGAGCAACTTCTCCAACCTCTTCGGTTAGTTGTGCCATATTTGTTAACTCGTTAAAATAGCGAACACCATGTTCTTTGATCCAATTATCAACGTCTGTTTGTGCTTGTTTAAGGCTCATCTTATCTTAAATTTTAAAAGTTAAAGGTACAAAAATAAAAAGCCAACTCGTATTTGGAGTTGGCTTTATTCGATGTTTAGAATATTTTTTATTGTTTTACCAAAATCACTTGCTGACTTTCTGCATTAATAATATTTGTTAAAAATTCTTTCAATGGTTTGTAATATTGCGCAGGTAAAATACTATATGGAATGACTTTTTGGGCTTCAGCGATAATAAAACCATCTTTCTCAATTACTTTATACGCATAACCACCAGCTTGATCGGGCATTGTAAATTGTTTTTCTGTTGGCAAAGATTCGACTTTGTAACCTTCTGGAATTTTAATTTTAACTGTATTTGTATTCGTAGTTGGTGCTCCAAATTCAATGTTATAATTACGTTGATCTAGATTTAAATTATGTTTTGTATTCGCAACAAATAAAAATGGATTGAATAATATTTTATTTCCAGCCACATCTACTTTAATATCATCAAATTTGAATTGATGACGAATTAAATTTTGCTTGTTGTCTTGTGTTTTAAATTCTGAAATTTCAAAATTATAATCTTCTATAAATTCTTTTTCGAACGCTTTTGGATCATCTGCGATTTCACTTTTATCAAACATATAAAAATAATTATCGCGAACATTCGAAAAATTTCCAGTTAATGTTCCGTCTGCTTTTAAATCAGCTGTAATTGATTTTTTATCATTGGTCATAACCGAATTACGCAAAGGAACTTCTTTGATTCCTTTATCATTTACCATAAATCCGCGATCGTTAATTGCTCGAATTGGTAACAAATTAATTTGAGCATTTTTATCAGTTGCATCCATCAAATAAAACTCATTATCTATAGTTGTTCCAACAATTACATAATTCAATTTGCTACGAGAAGGAAACGAATAATTGATTAAACCATTTTGCAACGTACTCAAAACAATTGGATTTGCGTCTAATCCAGCTTTACGCAACATAGTTGTAAGCATAAGATTAATATCAGCAGAATTCCCAGATTTTTCGTTAAAAGTTTTTCTCAACCCTTTTTCTGTTGTTACACCATGATATTCATTCCAAGTAAAATTATTTTTCACATATTCAAAAATAGCAGACACTTTTTCGTTGTTTGTTGCTTTACCAGCAATTATAGCGTTTACAGTTTCATCTAAGAAATTATTTCCATTCAATTGTCTACCAAAATCCTCTTGATCCATTAAATCTTTTCCAATTCGATCCCAAGTTGTTGCATAATTTTCTGAAGTTCTTCCTGGTGCAATAAAAGAAGCTAATTCGAACTGTACACTTGCTAACATATTTCTTGGATTAAGTACATATGCTTCGCGAGAATAAGAAGGTAAATTAGTTAATGAATAGGTTAGTGTATTGATTTTTAATTTTATATTTTCTGTTGTGGCTCCTTGTTTACCAATACCTCCGTTAAATGTAGCTCCTCTTTGTCCAAATGAAGTACTTGTAAACGTATCTTCCTTTGAATTTTTTGAAATTTTCGGAGCAAATCCACCTCTCAAATCTTGTTGATAATTAAAGTATTCCTGATTTTGGAACGTAAAATTACTTGTAACTACAGGAATAGATCCTTGAAAATACCACGTATCAGTTTGTCGAACAAATGGAGAAACTATTTCGTAGGTGTATTCTAAAATAGATCCATTTTTTACATTAGGAAACGTAAAAGTTTGTTTGTCTAAAAAACGATGTACTTTATCTAAGAAAATATCTTTTTTCTCAACTTTTTGTTCAACAATTTTACCATTTTCTAAGTTATAAGTAATAGCTTTTAAGGAGATTAATTTATCTTGATCCGATCCTGAACTTTTGTAAAGAGGAATTTCAACTTTCAAAACATCATCTGGTGTTTTATCTTTATCAAATACAATTATTCTATAAAATACTTTCTTTGTTTGCTCAACACCTCCTTGATTGGTATTAAAACTAACTTTATAATTTCCGTCAGCATATAAAACTTCTGCTGGAGCATCAGTTTGAATTGTACTTTTTGTTTTCTCGAAATCTTGTTTAGATAGTTTTCCAAATTTTACATCTTGTGCAAAACTCGAAACAGTTGCAACTGTCGCAACAATCGTAAATATTGTTTTCATATTAGTGTTATAATTTTTCTAAAAGTAGTTTTGTGTTGTCGTAACCCGAAATCTGTCTACGAAATTCTACATATTCGTTGTATTTTTCTTTCGAAAAAGTTCCAGAAAATTGTTTGTAAATACGTTTTATTTCGAATGCATTATTTTCTTTCGGATTGATTTCTAATTGATATTCTCCAAAAGCAGATTTCACGGTTATAGCATCAAATTTTTGTGGTAATTTATAACCAGAAGGAAGTGTCAATGTATACGAAACTTCGTCAACATATCCTGTCTCGATGTTGAAATCAAACTTTCTATCTTTCATTTTTTTGACAGAAGTCTCTTCTTTATTCACTGGAATAATATTCAGAATGATGTTATTTCCTTGAATTTTAGCATAATTTGGTGCTGAAAACTCGAAATTTGAAGTAAAAACAGCATTTTTCCAATCATTATTAAATTCTTTCTTTTTGAATGATATTCCTTGTAAGTAAGAAAATCGATTTTTTAAACGAACATCAAGATCTTTTTCGCTTAATTGATTAAATCTTGCAAAATTCTCATAAATCAAACCTTTGGAAGTTTCAGAAAAATCAAAATTTAATGTTCCATCTGCTAAAAGTGTTGCATTTCCATTGACGAATAATTGATTATCTTCTGTTTTGAATTGTTGCGAAGGAATAATTTTTCCGCCTTTTTCATCAACAATTAATACTTTTCTATTTCCTGCAAAATCACCTAAATAATTATAAGGAGCTGTTTGACTTGTTGCTTCTAACCAAATATCTTTTCCATTTAGAGGTATATAAACAATCATGTGATTTCCTTGTTGATACATCATTTGTTCATCAATATCAATTGGATTTCCAGCAAATAATATGGTGTGATACGATTTGATATTCACTGCATCTAACATTCCAATCATATAATTAGATAAGGCTTTGCAATCGCCATAACTTTTGCTCTCAACATAAGAATTTGGAAAAGGCGAAAGTCCTCCAATTCCCAGTTGTACGCCAATATATCGAACTTTATTTTGCAAATGTTTGTACAAAATCTGAACTTTTTCTTCGTCCGATTTTGCATCTTTGACCATATTTTGAAAAGTTAATTTTTGAGATGGAGTAAAATCTAATTTTGAACGAATTAAATTATCAAAAGTCCATTTTCCGTAATCATTCCAATTGTCAAAATTTCCTTTAACACCATCGATATTAATTTGATTTGAAGCTAAAATAGCGCGAGGAAATATTTTTTGACTTCCAACCATTTGATCTTCTTCATTAAATGCCAAAACATTGTTTAATGAATAGCTCAAATTATTGTTATCTCCTGTTTTTGCAATGTCAAAACCTTTAAAATTATCTTCTTTCAATCGAATAGTTGAAGATGTTTTATTTACAAATTGATAAGACGATTTTTCGATTGATAAATTCGCTGCTCGTATAGGTGACCAACGCGGAATCCAAAGTGTATTTTTGTTCGTTGTAACAATTTTATAATGTATCGTGTAAGGATAATTTGTTGGAGTATAATTCAAATATTTTATGCGATCATCCGTGTACATTTGTCCACCTGTTACATAACTTTGGTCACCAAAATCTTTGGTCTTGAATTTTTTAATTTCTTTTCCATTTGCATCATACAAAGTTGCCTCGAATAAGTCAATTTTTGTATTTGCATCATAATTCGCTTGCGCACCAACATAATTATCGCCCGCTTTACTCAAAACCGTTACGACAACGTCTTCCGTATATTTTAATTCATCAACTTTGAGAAGTTCTATTTTTTCTTCATTTTTTCGTACAATAGCGTAAGCATCTTTTATCAAATCGGATGGAATTTGATCGACTGCATAGTTTTGCGCAAAAGAAAATGAACTAATTAAAAAAGTTGAAAAAAGTAGAGTTTGTTTCATTCAATATCTGTTAATCAAGTTATTCTTTATTTTTTGAATCGATAAAAATGGTTACTGGACCATCATTCAACAATTCGACTTTCATATCTGCACCAAAAATTCCTCTTTGTACAGGTTTAAAATTTGATTCTAAAACGTTCAAAAATGTTTCATATTGTACGTTTGCTATGTCTGGTTTTGACGCTTTGATATATGACGGACGATTTCCTTTTTTCGTAGAAGCATGCAACGTAAATTGAGACACAACCAAAATATCTCCATTTGTTTGCTGTACATCCAAATTCATCACGTCATTTTCATCATTGAAAATTCGGAGTTGAATTATTTTTTTCGAAATCCATTCAAAATCATCCTCCGTATCATCAGGTTCAAAACCAACCAGAGCTAAAATTCCGTTTTCTATTTTCCCAGTTATTTCTCCATCTACCTTTACAGAAGCATGTTGCACACGCTGTAAAATCACTCGCATAAATATTGTTTTAATTGGTATTAAACTGATTGAAATTTATGAAAAATTTAACAAATAAAAAAGCGTTAAAACTCATCTTTTAAATGTGCAATAACGCTTGTTGTAATTTAAGTTTAGAAAGCAATCGCTATAGGTTTAAGTTAGTTGGTTAAAATAGATTTCCTCATCTGCAATTATCGCATAATCTAACTCATAGAGCTTTGATATTTCTTTTGCTTTGATGATTTCTTGTTCTATATTTTTTAGTTTATTTTCTTTATTTTCAGAATTATCAAATTTAGCAATCCACAATTTATTTGGATTTAATGGTTTCCAATTTAAATCTTCTAAATGCAACAAAAATCTTTCTTTTTGTTCCTTTGTACATTCCACAAAATCTAAAGCGATTTGTACATATAAATTGCTCATTCAATTAATTTTAACAAAAATAAAATGAGAAATTGAATTATTTTTACGGGAAACCGTAATTTGATAAAATAAAAAAGCCATTTCATAAGAAACGGCTCAAATTTTATTTTTCGGTATAAATATCTTCTTCTAAAAAAGTGAGATAATTTTCGTAGCGAGAAACTGCGATTTCACCATTTTCTACTGCATCACGCACAGCACATTTTGGCTCGTTCACGTGAATACAATTATCAAATTTACAATTGTGTTTCAGTTCTAAAATTTCAGGAAAATAACCTTGTAATTCTGTTTTGTCGATATGAACCAAACCAAATTCTTTAATTCCAGGCGTATCGATAATGAAACCTCCAAAAGGCCATTCGTACATCTGGGCAAAAGTTGTGGTATGTTGTCCTTTGCTATTAAAATCAGAAACTTCGTGCGTTTTTAAGTTTAAATCAGGATTTAACGTATTCAATAAAGTTGATTTTCCAACACCAGAATGTCCCGAAACCAAGCTTACTTTATCTTTCATTCGATCTTTTACAAGGTCTAAATTTAGTCCTGTTTCAGCAGAAATATCAAGACTTTCGTAACCGATAGAATTGTAAATTGATTTATAAATTTCTAACTCAGCCATTTCATCTTCCGTGTACGAATCCATTTTATTAAATAAAATCACAACGGGAATATGATAAGCCTCGGCAGTAATCAAAAAACGGTCAATAAAACCAAACGAAGTTTTGGGATTAGAAAGCGTTACAACCAAAAATGCAACATCAATGTTAGACGCAATAATGTGCGTTTTTTTGGATAGATTAACAGATTTTCGAATGATGTAATTTTTGCGATCATGAATTTTTGTAATGACAGCAATATCATCTTTGTCAATCTCAAACTCAACCTCATCTCCAACAGCAATTGGATTGGTATGTTTGATATTAGCTATTCTAAATTTTCCTCTAATTCTTGCCTGATAAGTTGTACCATCTTTGGTTAAAAGATGATACCAACTACCAGTAGATTTTATGACAATTCCTTTCAATATTGTTTAAATTTTTTCTTCTTTTTTTACCATAATTTGGTTTTGTTGCGCAACAGATTCTTGGTGAATTGCTTGCAATAATTTGTCAACAAAATCCTCAGATAAACCTAAAGAAACTCCTGCTTTTACAGAATTATCTTTGATTTGTTTCCAACGATCTGGCTGAAAAACTGCCACATTATGTTCTTTTTTTAATTCTCCGATAGAGTTTGCAACTTTCATACGTTGAGCAATTGCATCTAAAATAGAATTATCTAATTCATCAATTTGATGACGTAAATTCTGAATTCCAGTTTTGTAAATTGCATCTGGATCATCAGAAACACGAATTTCTAAATCTTTCAAGATTTCTAATAAACGCGCTGGTGTTACTTGTTGAGCTGCATCAGACCAAGCTTCATCAGGATTGTTATGCGTTTCGATCATCAATCCATTATATTCGAAGTTGAAGGCTTGCTGCGCAACATCAAATAATCCTGTTCTGTTTCCACAAATGTGTGATGGATCACAAATAATAGGAATATTTGGTAATTTATTTTTGAAATCTAATGCGATTTGCCATTGTGGGTCATTACGGTATTTTGTCTTTTTGTAAGAAGAGAAACCACGGTGAATAGCACCTAAATTTTTGATTCCTTGCCCTTCTAAACGCTCCAAAGCACCAATCCATAAATCTAAATCTGGATTTACAGGATTTTTAACCAAAACAGTTTTATCGGTATCACGTAAAGCTTCTGCAATTTCTTGTACTGTAAAAGGGTTTACCGTAGAACGAGCACCAATCCATAAAACGTCAACATCATATTCTAACGCTAATTTTGCGTGATTTGCATTGGCGATTTCAGTTGCGATTTTCATTCCGAATTCGTCTTTTACTTTTTTCAACCAGTTTAACCCGATTGCTCCAACTCCTTCAAAACAGTTTGGTTTAGTACGAGGTTTCCAAATTCCCGCACGGAAAACTTGCACATAATCTTTGTCCAAATCTTCGGCGATTGTCATCATTTGTTTTTCACTTTCTGCACTACAAGGTCCAGCGATGATCATTGGTTTGTCGTATTCTTTTATCCAGTTATTGTTTTCCATAACATTTACAAATTTAAGGTTTAATATTTATTTTATTTGAGAGTAATTATTTATTTAATATTCGACGTATGTCGTTTGTGTTTTTTAAATATTGATGAATATCTTCTGCATCTTTTTCTTCGATCATTTTTCTGATTTTAGAAATTTGTGTTTGATAAGCATCAATAGCATTGAGTAAATTTTCTCGATTCTGAATCAAAATTGGCGTCCACATATCTGGTGAACTTTTTGCCAAACGAACTGTAGATTCGAAACCAGATCCAGCCATATCAAAAATTGCATCTTCATTCTTTTCTTCTTCCAAAACTGTTTGTCCTAAAGCGAAAGATGTAATATGTGAAAGATGAGAAACGTACGCAATGTGCGCATCATGCGCATCCGAAGTCATTGTTTTGACATTCATCCAAAGCGATTGATAAATTTTTCTCACTTTTTTTACTGCTTCTTTTTCGCTTTGTTCAACATCACACAAAATCGCAACTTTGTTTAAAAACAATTCAGGAAAAGCTGCTTTTGGCCCAGAATTTTCCGTTCCTGAGATTGGATGTGTAGCAACAAATTGTTTTCTTTTGAGGTGATTTGCTACTTTTTTACAAATTCCAGCTTTTGTCGATCCCATGTCCATTACAATTGTTTTATCATTAATTTGATCTAAAATTTCTGGTAAAACATTTTGAATTGAATTAATTGGAACTGCAATTACCACTAAATCTGATTGAGAAAGCGCTTCATTCAAAGGAGCAATTTCATCTACAATTCCTAATTCTAAAGCTTGTATTTGATGTTCAATATTTTGATCAACACCGATTATTTTTTCGGCAACACCAACTTTTTTTAACGCTAAAGCAAAAGAACCTCCGATTAATCCTAAACCGATTACTGAAATTGTTTTCATGCTTCTAATCTTTTCTTTACTTCAATCAACTTCTCGACGGGTGCGCAAAGTGAGAATCGAATAAATCCTTCACCATTACTTCCGAAAATACTTCCTGGCGTGATAAATACTTTTTTATCGTATAAAATTTCATCAATAAATTCTTTATCATCTTTTCCTTCTGGAAGCTTCGCCCAAATAAACATTCCTGCTGCATTGGGATTATATTTTACATTTAAGAGATCAGCGATTTCCCAAATAATTTTTCGTCTTTCTGCGTAAACTTTTGTCAACTCATCGTACCAAGAATCATCAACTAAAAGAGCTTTTGTAGCGGCTTTTTGTATAGCAAAATTCATTCCCGAATCCATATTTGATTTCACTTTTAAAATAGAATTGATGAAACTTTCTTTTCCGATCACCATTCCTACTCGCCAACCTGCAATATTAAAGGTTTTGCTTAATGAATTCAGTTCTATACAAACATCTTTTGCACCTTCAATTTCTAAAATACTTGTTGGTTCATCGTTCAAAATAAAACTATACGGATTATCATTAACGATTAAAATATTGTGACGAGTTGCAAACTCTACTAATTTTCTAAGAACGTCTTTTGGAGCTTTGGCTCCTGTTGGCATATGTGGATAATTGAGCCACATAATTTTTGGTTTTTGTTCTGCTAGTTTTTCTAACTGATCAAAATCTGGAAGCCAATCATTTTCATTTTTTAAATCGTAAAACAACGGTTCTGCTTGAACTAATTCTGTAACCGACGAATATGTTGGATAACCAGGATTTGGAATTAAAACTTTATCACCTTCATTCAGAAAAGCCATAGAAATGTGCATAATTCCTTCTTTAGAACCCATTAATGGCAAAATTTCTGTAGAAGGATTGGCGTCTACATCAAACTTGTTTTTGTAAAAACTTGCCATAGCTTCGCGCATTTCTGGAATTCCACGATAACTTTGATAGCCATTGATTCCGCTTTGCGAGCTTTTGATTAATTCCTCGATCACATCTGGATGAGGTTGTAAATCTGGACTTCCAATTCCTAATGAAATGATTGGAATGTCGGTTTTCATGTTCGCTATTTCTTGTAATTTTTTCGAGAAATAATATTCCTGAACACTTTGTAATCGTTGGGCTTCTGCTATCATTTTTTTCCCAGTTTATATTCGCCTAATATTTCTAAATCCGTTAATTTTCGTGCAATTTTTCCAAGCAATTCATAATATTGTTCTTTTTGCTCGAACGTAATATCAATGTGGAAAGAGTATTCCCAAGGTTTTTCAATAATCGGAACAGATTGTATTTTGTCCATATTTATTCCACATTCTGCAATTTGATTTAACACGTCAACCAAAGCACCAGACTGGTGTGGAACAGAAAAACGCATCGAAACTTTGTTGAAATCTTCGTAATCGTTATGCTCGCGTTGCAATACAAAAAAGCGAGTGAAATTATCTTGAAACGTCTGAATACTCGAAGCTAAAATATCTAATCCATAAACTTCTGCCGCTTTTCTTGAGGCAATTGCAGCTACATCATGTAAATCTTGCTCCACAATATCTTTGGCTGTTAATGCGGTATCGATATCATTTACAACGCGCCAAGTTGGATGTTTTTCAAGGAACTTATCACATTGTAACAATGCCATTTGGTGCGAACGAACTTCTTTTACATCGTCTAAAGTTTGTCCTTTTTTGACCATCAATTGATGTTGGATTGATAAATAAATTTCTCCAACAACTTTCAAATTATATTTCGTTAGCAACGCATAGTTTGGTAAAATTGCTCCAGCAATTGTATTTTCTATTGCCATAATTGCTGTGTCTACTTTTCCCTTTGTAAGTGACTTTGCTAAAGTTTTGAACGTGTCGCATTCTACAATTTCGATGTCATTTCCTAAATAATTATTGGCAGCTTCGTGATGATATGAACCAATGTAACCTTGTATTGCAACTCTATTTTTCATTTTTTTCCACAAAAAAAGTCCCACAAATTGCGGGACTTTATATTATCTTATTATGAATGTTAACAATCAATTTTGACAACGCAGTCCCTGCTCTCCTGGATAATACCCAAAAAAGTAAAAAAAGAATGCGTTAAAATAATTGAATGTTGCCATTTCGTTTTTCTAATTGTTCTACAAATCTAAAAAATAATTTTTCAGTTATCCAAATCTTTTTTGCTAATTTTATCGAAAATTTTTCATCAAATGGGAATAATCATTACAGATTTAGTAAAAAAATACGGTGAACAAGTGGCTTTAGACAAAGTTTCGTTTTCGATAAATAATGGCGAAGTTGTTGGCTTACTTGGACCAAATGGAGCAGGAAAATCGACATTGATGAAAAGTATTACCAATGCAATAAATGCAGATTCTGGTGAAATTTCTGTGAATGATTTTAATGTTTCGACACAACCAATTGAATCGAAAAAGTTGATTGGATTTTTGCAAGAAAATAATCCATTGTACATGGATATGTATGTAAAAGAGTATTTGGAATTTGTCACAAATATTCGAAATGTGCCTAAATCAAAAATTGATGAAGTCATCGAAAAAGTAGGTTTATCGCCTGAGAAACATAAGAAAATTCATCAATTATCAAAAGGATATAAACAACGTGTCGGATTGGCGCAAGCGATTATCTCGAGTCCAGAAATTTTGATTTTAGATGAACCTACAAATGGTTTGGATCCAAATCAGATTATTGAAATTAGAGAGGTAATTAAAGAGATTGGAAAGGAAAAAACGGTGATTCTTTCTACACATATTATGCAAGAAGTGGAAGCGCTTTGTTCACGTGTAATCTTGTTGAATAAAGGAAAAATTGTGGCAGATCAACCGATAGAAGAGTTTAAAGGACAATATAAAAACTTGGAAGAAGCTTTTCATGTTTTAACACAATAAAAAAGGCACTATTTAAATAAACAACTATTTAGACCAAAATTTTATCTTTACAAAAATTAAAGGAGTTTTACTTTGTTAAAGTATCTTGTGTAGCCTCAGTTTTTACTGAGGTTACTTTATTATAATCAGTATCAAAAATTGTATAATTCCCATAAAGTATAATTTCAAACTAACAGTTTTTGCTGACTTGCCCTATCATTCTTGATGTATTTTTATCATTTATTTTGGTATAAACTTCCTTCATTATTAGGTTAAATCTACAAGCTCCCATAAATGGAAAATATATGGTATTACGGATATATCTGTTGCCTTTTTTTAGATATTTTTGTTTGCTCTTTTACTGATGTTCCTAATTCTCTTCTCATAAAATTATAATCTGCAAAACTCGAAAATTGCTTTATTTTTTTTAACATTTAAAACACATCGTTTCAGTAAGCATCGTTGCGATAGTCATTAATCCAGTACCTTTAATGGTTAGTAGTTTTGAACTTTATTATTCAGATATTCATCCGATTTTATAAGTTTTTCTATTTTTAATTTACAATGAGTAATTTGTTTATTTAATTAAGGAATTAGTTGTTTATTAGTCTTTTAGAATAAACTCCCGTAATTTCCTTAAGAAATACTAATTTAGCTTTCTTAATTATTCACCCATCTTAAAAACTTATTAAAAACCAGTTTATCATGAGAAAAGGTAACATTTTTAGAAAACTCGAATTCTCCTAATACTATAAATCCTTGACTTGCGTCATGGAAAATTGTTCCTTTGTCCTTTAATAGTAAATATATTGTTTTATCTCCTTCTTTAGATATTTAATTTAAATGCAAAATCATATTTTACTCTTCTTTTCATAAAAATACCCCCAAATTGTTTCTAACTTTTTGGGGGTAGTGTTAAATTATTGAGCTTTTTTATTTTATAAAAGTAACAATAACTTTAGAATCAACTTTTCCATCTAAATCTACATCTTCTTCAAGAAGTAAAACCATTTTATTAGATGAAATTTCTTGAATTTTAAAAATAGTTTCGTCATCTATTATGTGTAAGTTTCCTTTTTCTATTTTATATATACCTCCATAAACCTCATTGATACATTTATCAGTTTGATAATCGGTATAATACTCATCACTTTTATACGTATTGTCTTTATTAAAAGTTGTTGTAGACTTTTTAGCACAATCATCAGGATATTCTACTTCATCTGGTGTACCTGTCTCCTGATAAACTGTTTTTTCAAGTTTCCAGATTCCGACAATTTTATCATCTAAAGATTTTCCTGAGTCATCATCATCTTTACAACTAAAGAAGTTCAATGATAAAGCTCCTATTGTTAAAAGACTTAATAATTTTTTCATATTATTGAAATTTACATTGTTAATTAACAAAAATATAATTATCATCTAAAAAAAACAATAACTATTAAAAGAAAATAACTACAAACGAATTCCAACTCCGCCCAAAACATTAATTCCGGCTTGAGGGAAATAATATCCACCTTCGTAATAGTAACCATTCGATTCGTATTTCACATCAAATAAATTATTAATCAAAAACGAAAATTCAAGGTTTTTAATTCCTTTTACTTTGGGCGAATATCGAATCAAAAGATCCGAAACCAAATAACTATCTAATTTTCCATCTGCGGGTTCTGTATTTGATAAATATTGTTCACCAACATATTTATTCGTCAAATTAATCAACAGGTTTTTGAAAGGAATAACTTCAAAACCAAAAGCCGAAATCACATCTGGTGAAAGCGCAATTTTTGTCTTTCCGTACTCTTTGACAGAAGAATTTCCATCAGTATCCCAAACTTCTTCTTTGTAATTATCGTGTTTGTTTTCGCTAAACGTAATATTTCCAAAAACATTCAAACGATTCGGAATAATCTTATAGTTTGCATCAAATTCTACTCCTCGTCTATAACTTTTTCCTGAATTTTCGCGAATCGGCGTTCCTACATCATTCAATTTCCCAGTTGGGACCAATTGATTTTTGTACGCCATATAATACACATTTGCGCTCAATGATAACTGTCCTGACTTTTTATAACCCAATTCATAATCTTGTAAAAATTCAGCCGTCGGACGCTTGCCATTATTCTCATAATCTACACGAAGTGGCTCACGATGCGAAATTCCATAAGAAGCATACATCATATTTGAAGAATTAATTTTAAAATTTATCCCAGCTTTTGGATTCACAAAATTGAATTTATCCGAAAATGGTCTGAAATCTTCGTCATCATTTTCTCCATTTGGCAAATATTTCGCATCATAATCAACATAACGATATTGCAAATCACCAAATAATTCAAACTTATTCAATTGATACAACACTTTCGCATATGCAGCCAATTGTTTTTTCACAGAACGATTGTTGTAATATTTGAAATCCTTATCCTTAAAATCTGTTCCTTTTACCCATAAGACATTTCCATAATGATCGCCATCATATTCGTTTGCAGATAATCCGAAAAACACTTTAAAATCGTTTAATTTTTGATTTTCAACTTCAAGATTAAAACCATAAAAATCATTATCAAGATATTCTCGATTGATTAAATTTCTTTTATCTGAAGTTAAATAATCCAATTTATAGCGTTTCAAACCGCGATCATTTTTATAGCTCTCGTAATAACCTTTACCTTTTGTGTAATGAACTGTTAAATTTGATTTCCAATTATTCCCAAAATCTTGTAACCACGAAAGAAAATAATGATTTTGACGATAATTATCAGTGTGATTTTTATAAAAACCTTCAACCTTTCCATTTTCGTCTAAAATCTCTCCTTCAAAATTATATGTTCTATCATTTTTTAAAGTTTTAGCATCTACACCACTCCATGCTTGATACGTTTGTTCTTTTCCAAACATGTTCTGAAATCTAAACTTTGTTTTTTCATTCAATTCATATAGAGCTGTAAAATCATAAGAGATTAAATCTGACCAAGATCTGTCTACATATCCATCCGAATTTATCTTAGAAAAACGTCCATCAATACTCAATTTATTATTTAGTATTTTTCCCGTACCAGCCTGAACTGTATATTTTTGCGTTTTATAATTTCCGAAAGAAACATTTGCTTCTGCAAAAGGAACAGTAGAAGGATTTTGAGATTCGATGTTAACACTTGCTCCAAAAGAAGCCATTCCATTTGATGAAGTTCCAACTCCTCTCTGAATCATCATAGAGCTTGTAGACGAAGCCAAATCTGGCATATTCACCCAAAAAACACCTTGAGATTCAGGATTATTAAGCGGAATTCCATTTAATGTAACGTTGATAGATTGTTCATTAAGTCCACGAATTTTGATAGACGAATAACCAATTCCAGTTCCTGTATCGGAAGTTATAGAAACAGACGTAGCAGAATTTAACAAAGTTGGAACATCTTGCCCCAAATTCTTCTTTTGTAACATTTTATCAGTTACCTTTTCAACTGTAATTGGAAGTTTTTCGACAATTGAAACTTCTCCTAATTGAATTTCTTCTTTTTGAATAGAATCTTTTTCTTGTGCATAAAGAATAGATGCACCAAATAATGACAATAAAAAAATCGACCTTTTCATAATTAATTTTAAAATATATTATGAAAGGAGCCATCTTACACTTTTATAATTTACGCGCGAATGTAATTTGGTGAAGTACCAGTTCCCTTAGCAGCATTACCTGCCCAGGTTCTTTGGGTATAATCTCAGCCTCTTGTAAAGAAGCACCCCTTTCGATTGAATTTCAAAGGTAATCTTTTTTTTGAAATTTAAAAATTTCTTCATTTTTGATTATCTTTAGAAACTTTCGGGCATAAAAAAACCTTCTGGTTGGTATGCCGAAGGTTTTTTTGGGTTTAGTAATAGAAGATAGATTGATTGACTTTTAATAAAAATCAACTGGTCTAGTTGGTATGAATTAGATTTATTGGTTATTAAATCTGAAGCAAAGAAACAGTAGAAATTAGTTTTCACAAAAAAATCGACGCCTCATAATGTCTACAGACAAAAAAAAAAAGCGTCTACGAATTGTCTACAAACTATTTTATTGTATCTTTACTCATTAATTTTAAACTCTTTACCTAAAACCAAAACTGCAAATTTATAAATCATAAACTGCAAATTTTAAAACCTTTTTTATCCTTTTTTATCCTTTTCATTGGAATTTTTCCCGTTTTTGCTCAAAAAAAATTCTCTGAAAGTATTTTAAAAGTAGAAAATCTAATTATTGATGGTGATTATAATAATGCAACTAATAGTTTAAATAAATTATTGGAAGAAAATTCTAATCAGCAATTAAATAAAGTAATTATTTATATAAATTATGTTAATCTATATGCCAATAGGAGTGATTTTAAAAATGCATTAAAGTATACAAATTTAGCGAAAGAAATTTCTGATAAAACAACTGATAAACTAGACGATGTATATACGTTATATGCACTAGCTAAACTACAAATTATCAGTCAACAGTATGACAAAACAATTTATTATTCGAATAAGGCATTAAAAATACTTAATGGTTATTCAGAAGAATATTTATTAAAGTCTAAGATTTATCAATTAATGTCTGTAGTACATTCTTATAATGGTATTTATTCAGAAGAATATGAAAATTACATTAACAAGGCATTCTATTATGCTAAAAAAAGTGGATCTATTTCTGAGCTAATTTCCGTTTACTCTGCTTATATGGTAATGTATTTTAATAAATATCAAAAAACAAATGATCCTAAAGATCTGGACAAAATTTTTGAGAATGCAGAAAATAGCATTAATTATATCAATCAAAATACAATCAATATAATACCTGTAAAAGCTGCATCTATTTCATATAATAATTTAGCCTCGGTCATTAATAATTATCCCTTTAAAAACTTAAGTAATAGTGAGCGATACAATTTAGCTGAAAAGTACATAAATATTGCACTTAATTATGCAAATAAAATTAATAATACTGCATTATTAGCTACTTGTTATGCTACTTATGCAGAAATTATGGAGAATAAAGGCAATGATAAACAAGCTGAAAAGTATTATTTGAAAGCCTATCAAATTATTAAATCTGAAAAGAAAACAAACGATATTAGTTCTTTAAATATCGTTGTCAAAACCATTTCAAATTTTTACGATAAAAATAATGAGCCATCAAAAGCTTTGAAATTTAACAAAGAAGCTTTGATCTATACACAAAAAGCGTATGAAAAAGCATATGAAAATAAGCGAAATTCATTAGAGGCTTTTTATAATTTTGAACGTAAAAATGAAGAAATTAAGCAATTAACAGAAAAGAATAAAATTTTCACAAAACAGCGTATTTTGTATTTGGTTCTTATTGCGATTTCTATAATTGGGATTGTTTTTATGGTTTATATGTTTATCTACAAACAAAAATTGAATAAACAGAAAACTAATTTATTAGAAGCCGAAAAACAGGAAACGGCATTAACTTTAAAATTAGAATTAGAAGAAAAAGCTAGGCTAACTGCCGAACGCAAGTTAATGGATATTCAACAAGAACAATTGCAGAAAAAAGCATTGGCGACATCTTTACAACTCAATAACAAAAATTCTTTCATTACCGAATTAAAAGAGAAAATAAAAGAAGACAAGAATTTTAATATCAATAAAGTTTTAAAAGACGAACGTCTTACAGATAGTAATTTCACCGGATTACAAACCATTGTACAAGATATTCATCCTAATTTTTTCAAGAAAATGAATGAAATATCTCAAAACAGACTCTCTACTCAAGATTTAAATTACGCAGCCTTCATCTACCTTAATATGGACAATCAACAGATTTCCAATTTATTAAAAGTTGAAAATAAAACTGTACGAATGACTAAATATCGTTTGAAACAGAAACTTGGCTTAGGTAAAGATGTCGATTTGCAGAAATTTATTCAATCATTAGAATTATAATTATTAAAGTGGATCATTTACAAAATGAAGAGAAAAGTTTGGGTATTATTATTGGTCTTTTTTAGCCAATATTTATCTGCACAAAGTGATTTAGATAAGGATCAACAATTGGTTTACACCTATTTGTATAGCAAAGATTTTGAAAAAGCGAAGCAAATTTTAGAGGAAAAATTTATCAGAAATGATTTTCCAAGCAAGCAAATTATCGGATATGTTTATTTAGCAGATTACTATAATGCTACTAAAGACGAAACTAAGAAGAGCGAAGCTTTAAGTAAGGCAAAAAGCATTTCCGCAAAAACAAAATCTCCTATCGATGATGCGTATGTTAAATTTGGATATGCTCGTTATTATGAAAATCTAAATAAAAATGATCTATTCATTAAATACATTAATGAAAGTATTAACGAATTTTCAAAACATCCGAATGAGAACTTTATTTTAACACAATTATATTTTTTACGATTTAATTTCAATTCGAAAAATCCTTTAGAAAATAACACAAGAAGGGATGCAATTCTTTCTAATAAACATGCTATTGAGTCTAAAAATAACCTATTAATTAATTTTACATACAGTAACTTAGGCTACTTTTATAAACAGAAATACAACGAAACACAAGATAAAAATTATATTGATTCTGCAACAACAAGCTATAAAGAATCATATAACTATGCTCAAAAAATAACATATTCTTACGCCAAAAAAAGATCTACAATTGTTTATTATCTTAATTACGGAAGTTTGGTTACCACAATCAATCAAGGAAACACTTTTGATGAGACAATGAAGAATTATCAAACCATTCTGAATTTAACAGAAAATGATAAGAAATTCAATGAAATAACAGCTTTTACTTATAATAACATAGGTTCTGCCTACGAAAATTCTGAAAATATTGATTTGGCTGAAAAATTTTATTTAAAATCTTATGCTTTAGCAAAAGATAATAACGATATTTTTTCTCGTGTAAAAGTGGTAATATTAGGAAATATAGCTCGAATTTATGAGAAAAAGAATGACTTAAAAAAAGCTTTACAATATGAACGTCAAGCTAAAGATTTAATCTCAACATCAGATCAAGAGCAATTTGATAACAATACTAAGTCATTAGAAATTTTTTACAATACTGAGCAAAAAAATCAGCAAATAAAACAGTTAGAAGAAAAGAATCAAATTTATTCAAAACAAAAGTTTCTTTATATAGGTATAACATTACTTGCTATTGCTGGTTTGATTTTCTTAATGTACATGTTGTATTATAAACTAAAATCAAACAAACAGAAAACCGATTTATTAGAAGCTGAACGCTATGAAGCAGAGCTGAATCTTGAACTTGAAAAAGAAGAAAAGGCTCGTATTAAAGCCGAACAAGAGTTATTAGCTTTACAGCAAGAACAATTGAACAAGCAAGCTTTAGCAACTTCTTTGCAATTAAAACAAAAGAATTCTTTCTTGAATGATTTGAAGGAAAAAGTAAAAGACAAAGAAGCAATTAATTTGGACAGAATCCTAAAAGATGAACGTTTAATGGACGATGATTTTAATGAAATACAAAATATTATAAAAGAAGTTCATCCAAACTTTTTCAATAAACTAAGTGAAGTTTCGAAAAGTAAATTAACTAATCAAGACATGAAATATGCCGCATATTTGTATCTAAATATGGATAATGTACAAATCGCAAATGTGATGAAAGTAGAAACAAAAACGGTACGTATGGCAAAATATCGTTTAAAGCAGAAAATTGGACTTTCAAAAGAACAAGACTTGCAAATTTTTATTCGAAATTTAGAATTATAACAACTAATAATGAGAAAAATAAAACTCTATTCAGGAATTGTAATCTACTTTTTTATTACCTCAATTTGTTATGCTCAGAATGAAATAAATCAAAAACTTTACGGAATCGAATTATTATTTGTTGATGAAAAATTTGATCAAGCAGAAAAAGAATTATTAAAAGCTGAGAAATTATATGGCAATGATGATCTGAATAAAGTGAAAATATTCGCACGATTCTCGATGCTCTATCTTCTTGAAAATAAGATTGAAAAAGCTTATAATTATGCAGAATCGAGCAAAGAAATAGCCGCTTATACATCTGATAAACTTGATGATGCTTATAATTTAGAATCTTTTGCTCGTATTTATTTAAACAATCAACTCCCAGAAAAAACTGTTGAATTTGCAAATGAAGCATTAAAAATTTTAGATAAATATCCGAAAGAATATTTCTTGAAATCAAGAATATATTCATTGTTAACAATGATGCATACTCGCAACGGAGTTTATTCTGTCGAATACGAAAACTATATGAATAATGCATTGAAAAATGCATTGTTATCTAAAAATCCATTGCAGATTTATAATTCACTAACCGAAAAATCCTTGGTGAGTTACGCAAAATATAATCAAACTCATAAACAAGAGGATATTGAAAATGCGATAAAATATACAGAAGAAGCTCTGCATTTTGTTGAAGAAAATACGAAAACGCTTTATGCAAGTACGCCGAGAATATTGTTATATAATAATTATTCGTCTTTACTATTTAATTATCCAAACAAAAAATTCAATACAGCACAACGTCTAAAGCTTGCAGAAGAATATACACTAAAAGGCTTAAAACTATCAGAACAAAGTAATATTAAAGGAATGCAGATGGCAACTTATGCTTCTTATGCTCAGATATTAGAAACTAAAAACCTAACCAAACAAGCAGAAGATTACTATATTAAGGCTTATAATTTGGCAAAAGATGATAAAATAAATCGTGAATTACGAGTTGCTGCAAATATCTCAGATATAGTCGCACGTTTTTATGAAAAAGAAGGTCAATTAGAAAAATCCCTTTTTTATACACAAGAAAATTTACGATTTACAAAAGAATCTTTCAAGCAATTAACTGAGAATAAACGAAAATTCTTGGAAATCTATTTTAGTACTGAGCAAAAAAATCAGCAAATAAAACAGTTAGAAGAAAAGAATCAAATTTATTCAAAACAAAAGTTTCTTTATATAGGTATAACATTACTTGCTATTGCTGGTTTGATTTTCTTAATGTACATGTTGTATTATAAACTAAAATCAAACAAACAGAAAACCGATTTATTAGAAGCTGAACGCTATGAAGCAGAGCTGAATCTTGAACTTGAAAAAGAAGAAAAGGCTCGTATTAAAGCCGAACAAGAGTTATTAGCTTTACAGCAAGAACAATTGAACAAGCAAGCTTTAGCAACTTCTTTGCAATTAAAACAAAAGAATTCTTTCTTGAATGATTTGAAGGAAAAAGTAAAAGACAAAGAAGCAATTAATTTGGACAGAATCCTAAAAGATGAACGTTTAATGGACGATGATTTTAATGAAATACAAAATATTATAAAAGAAGTTCATCCAAACTTTTTCAATAAACTAAGTGAAGTTTCGAAAAGTAAATTAACTAATCAAGACATGAAGTACGCAGCATATTTGTATCTAAATATGGATAATGTACAAATCGCAAATGTGATGAAAGTAGAAACGAAAACTGTACGTATGGCAAAATATCGTTTAAAACAGAAAATTGGTTTAGAAAAAGAAGCTGATTTACAAACATTTATTCAAAGTTTATTTTCATAAAAAAATCTGTAGACACTTGTCTACAGATTTTTTGTTCTTATTCTATCTTAAGTTCTGCAACAATTGGAAAATGATCCGATTTTATATCATCTCCACGATAAAAATTGGTCACTTTTATTTTCTTCGAAACCCAACATTGGTCAATATTTGTGCGGAAAATCGGAATGAAAGCATTCCAAGAATTATTCAATCCAAAACCAGAACGAGCATCTTTCATTTTATCTGATTGCACCAATTTGAAATTCGGTGAATAAACCGTAGAATTCAAATCTCCAACTAAAATGATATTTTCATTCGGTAAAGCATCAATTTCCTGCTTCATCAATTCGTATTGTTTATTTCGTCTTTCAAAACGAGCCTGATTTGGTAAAGGCGGAACAGGATGCGTTGCCAAAATACTTAATGGTTTAGCGTCTACAATAATTTCCGCTAAAATAGACGGATGCATCTCATCAATATAATTTTTTGTAGACACTTTAGAGAATGGAATTTTAGAATAAATCGCAATTCCAAAATTGTTACTTCTTACTTCTTCTTTATAATATGGATATTCTTTTCGGATAAACTCTACATGTTTTTGCCAAGCTGGCGTTAATTCTTGTAAAACAATTACATCACTTTTATCTTTAGTCAAATAATCTTTTAGATGTTGAAATTCTTCATTCTGAGAAAAAATATTGATTGATGTAATTTTAAAATTAGATTTTTCTCCTTTCGCATTTTCTCCAAAATAGAAATTTCCTAAGTTTTTGTACGTAATAATTGGAATCGCAACCAAAGGAATCAACCATAAAATATTTTTCTTTTCTTCTTTTCGAATTGAATAATTGTAAATCAAACACAAGAAAAAAGCAATAATCAGCGCATAAATAGAATATTGCACCAACATATCGAATACAAAATATTGATAAAAACTCTTGCTCGTTAAATAAATTCCAGCAAATACAAAAAATAAAATTCTACTCCATTTTGTTAACATCTCGTCAATACTTTTTTAATTCTCGTAAAAATAGAAATTATATTATTCATTAACTTCGCAATATGATAAAAATCGGAATTTTAGGAGGAGGACAATTGGGATATATGTTTTTGCAAAATGCATTGCAATATCCTTGCGAGATTAGTATTTTAGATCCAGCTGCTGATGCACCTTGCGCACCACATGCACATCATTTTGTACAAGGCGATTTCAAAGATTATGAAACGGTTGTTGCATTTGGAAAAGGTTTAGATGCTATCGGAATAGAAATTGAGCATGTAAATGTTGAGGCGTTACGTTATCTAAAATCAATTGGAAAACGCGTTGTTCCAGATCCTGAAGCTTTAGCGATTATTCAAGACAAAGGAGTTCAGAAAGAATTTTATGTCAAAAATAATATTCCGACTGCGCCTTATTTTGGATTAGATGATTGGAAAGATTTAAAATCGAAACAAGATATCAATTATCCGATTTTTCAAAAATCTCGAAAAGATGGTTATGATGGAAAAGGTGTTCAGTTCCTAAAATCTGAAGTTGATTTAGACAAAATGCTTCAAGCTCCTTCAATTTTCGAAACGCCAGCCGATTTAGATCGTGAAATTGCGGTTGTTACGGTTGCCGATCATTTAGGAAATATTGTCACTTATCCAACGGTAGAATTTGTCATCAACGAAGAATATAATTTGTTAGATTATTTATTGATGCCTTCTACACTTCCGAAAGAAATCACTGATCGAGCTGAACAAATTGCGAGTGATGTTGTAAAAGCATTGAAATCTCCAGGAGTTTTCGCAGTTGAATTATTCTTGAACAAAGATCAATCGATTTGGGTAAACGAAACCGCTTCTCGTGTTCACAATTCTGGACATTCAACAATTGAAGCAGCTTATTCATCACAATTTGATCAAATGTTAAGAACCTTAATGCAATTGCCACTTGGCTCTACAAAATTGTTTACAACTTCTGCAATGGTCAATTTGATTGGAGCTGAAGGACAAACTGGACAAGCAGAAATCGAAAATATTGAAGAATTATTGACGATTCCAGGAACATTTTTGCATTGGTACGCAAAAACTATCACAAAACCAGGTCGAAAAATGGGGCATGTGACATTGGTGAATGATGATTTAGAACAATTAAAACAAAACATAAAACAAGTTAATGCAACGGTGAAAGTCGTAGCAAAAAAGTAACAACTATGGTAGGAATTATAATGGGAAGTGATAGCGATTTGCCTATCATGAAACAAGCTGCTGATCTATTAACAGAATTAAATATCCCTTTCGAATTAACAATTGTTTCGGCACATCGTACGCCACAACGTATGTTTGATTATGCAAAAACAGCACACGAACGTGGAATAAATGTCATTATAGCTGGTGCTGGTGGCGCTGCACATTTACCAGGAATGGTTGCGTCTATTACGCCGCTTCCTGTGGTTGGTGTTCCAATTAAATCGTCAAATTCGATTGATGGTTGGGATTCTATTTTATCTATTTTGCAAATGCCAAATGGGATTCCGGTTGCGACTGTTGCTGTGAATGCGGCGAAGAATGCAGGAATTTTGGCAGCGCGTATTTTAGGTGCGACTAATCCTACTTTGCAAGAAAGATTAATCAAATATCAAGAAGATTTACAAAAAGCTGTAGAAGCGAAAATAGAGCTTGTAAAAGGCGAATATCCGAATGGGTTTGATAAATAAGTTAATTTATTAAAATATGGAAGAAAATAATTTTTGGATATATTCAACTTATTTTAATGAATTTATTAAACTCCTTAAACAAGAATTTAATTTTCAAAAGGATTTAGATTTAATAAAATATAATCTTTTTCAAACTAATTTTGATAAAGATATATGGTTTGAATTATCCGAATCCGAATCTTATCATAAAATTGAAATTTCTAAAGACAATGATGATCGTGATATTATTTTCTTCAAAATCATAACAACTAAAAATAAAATGGATTCCATTCAATCCTTTTTATCAGAAATTGAAAAAGAATAAATAATTATTTCCATAAACCAAAAACTCCCAAACTTTATAGCTTGGGAGTTTTTTATGATAATTTATTTATATGAGTAAAAATTGTATCGAGAATTAAGAAGAATTTTATCTTATAAATCCTTATTCTCGATACAAAATTCTAAACGAATTTCACTCGAATTGACGGTTTTATTGATAAAATTAATCTAAAATAATTTTCATACTGTCACGCTTAAGTTTATTATCCAGTAGAATAACTTTTTTATTTTTTTCTTTCTCTACAATCAAATTCACTTTAGGACATTTAAAACCACAAGGAATTAATATTGTCCTAGTTTTGAAGAAGCCATTTTTATCTGTAAATAATACTTTTGGTTTATAGTATTCTCCCATTGCATTAATATAGAAATCGTCTTTAATACCATTTTTTCTTAATTTTTCTCTTTCTTCTGATAAAATTGTATCCAACTCAAATCCTACCTTTTTTATAGTATCATTTTTCCTCAATAATACGGTTATCTTGGCATCTGAAATAGGTTCATTTTCGGAATTATAAACATTACCATTAAATCTTATAAATGATTCACAAGAAATTAATGATATTAATCCAAAGAAATATAGAATATATTTTGCGTTTATCATAAATCTAATTTATCCTTAAATATAAAACAAAAACCGCCAGAAGAATTCTTCTGGCGGTTTTATTTATTATAAGAAATTTTTAAATCTTAACGTAAAGCTCTATCGCGGTTATCAACCACATCAGCAGCTTGAATCAATGATTGTAACAATGTTTGTTGGAAACGTCCTTGTAATTGACGGTTTAAATTATCCAAAATCATTGAACCTTTTTGATTCTTTTGAATTTGTTGGTTTGAAGGAATAATGTAGAAAACTCCAGCATTACCTGCAATCGCTTTAGAAGATTGATTTAGTTTTACTCCAAACGCAGCTCCTACAACTTTAGGCTCTAAACCAATTCCTGTTAAATTAGAATTAGAGAAGTTAACCGTAGCATTTCCTTTTTTCGCTCCAAATTTAGATGCAAAAGCATTCAATCCTCCGTTTGCAACTTGTTCATCAACCAATTTAGCAACTTTTTCGTGCATCAAAACTGGCTCTACATATTGGCGAACAACACTTGGATGTGCTAAACCTTTGTCAAATTTTTCAACTAAATGAACAACGATGTAATCTCCTGTAGAAGATGTAAACAAGTTTGTCGCTCCTTTATCTGTTTTCTTGTCAAAAGCCCATTTTAAGATATCTCCATCCTGATCGTTTGGAATATCTTGACCAATTGCAGCATAACGCTCAATACCTTCTGTTGTATTATTTAAATAACCACCTTTTTTCGCAGTATTTTTGAAATCATTCAATGATTTTCCTTCAACATTCTGAACATATGTTCTAGCATTTGTAAATGCTTTTTCTGTTGTTGCTTTAGAAGGCTCGATCGTTTTTACAATGTTTGCAACTTGATAAGCTGTTTTGTTTTTCGCGTCATCAACTTTGATAATGTGAAATCCGAATTGAGATTCTACCAAATCAACTGTTCCAACTGGTTTAGAGAAAATAAATCCGTTATAAGTTTGGTCTAATTGATTGTTTTTTCCAACCCAACCAATGCTTCCTTTTTGTACAGCAGATGATTTATCATCAGATTTTGTTGAAGCAACTTCTCCAAAAGAAGCTGGATTAGCTTTTACTTCAGCTAAAATTTGTTCAGCTAATTTTTTTGCTTCGTCTTTTGTACGTTTTACTCCGTTTCCAGCAGCGCTTCCTGTATAAGAAACTAAGATATGGCTAGATTTTACAGAATCTTTTACTTCTTTCGATTTCGAAAGTTTGTATAATTGGTATGTATTTCCAATTTTGAAAGGTCCACCAATTTGTCCAACTGTTGCAGTTTTCAAGAAGTTTGTTGCTTCTGGTCCTAATTGAGCTTGTTCTAATTCTGCTTTTGTAAAATAATTTGGAATAAATGGTTTCTCAGAATTTTGAGTCACATAAACCGAATCACTTTTTGCAGAACCAAACGCTGCAATTGTATCTGTAACATTGTTCACTTCGTCATGAACAATTTGAGTTGATAAATACTTTTTGATATTTGCTAAAGCAACAGCGTCATCAGCAGTAGATGCTCCCGCAGGGAAATAAGTGTAACTTAATTTTACTAAACCTTCTGCTTTGAACAATTTTGGATATTTCGCTTCGTAAGCAGAAATTTCTTCGTCTGTTACTTTTACATTTAATTTTTTAGCCAAAGTTGCGTAATCTACAAATGCATACTGTATATTTGCATTAGAAATATTGTACCCTTGTTGAATATCCGCTTCTTTACCTGTAACCGCTGTACCAGCCATTACATAACCAAAATATTTTTGAGATAAAATCTGTAATTTTATTTGTTCAGCAGTTTGCAACCAACCTCTATATTGTTGTTGCGCTTCTGGACTTGATGCCGCATTTGCTTCTAATTGCGCAATCTGTTGTTGTGCTTCTGCACCAGACGCCATTCCGAAGTTTTGAGCTGTATAACTCCAAAATTCATCATCAGAAACTTTTAAACCTAATTTTTCAGCATGTTGTTTCAACACTTTCTGACTAACTAAGCTGTTCCAAGTTTGTTGAGCAATTTGATTTGGAGTTGCAGTTTGACCTTGATTTTCGTACATCTTTTGTGTTTGATCGTACGCACTCTGATATTCTGCAATACCAATAGGTTCTCCGTTCACTGTACCAACTACAGACGGATCTCCAGTAAATAATTGTTTTATTTTTGAATTCTCTCCGAATAAATCTCCTGCAACGAAAGCTAACATTGCAACTCCGATTACCACGAAGATCAGCCAAGTTTTTTTACGAATTTCTCCTAAAACTGCCATTGTTTTATTTTAATGTTATTTCTATAATAGGTGGCGAAAATACGACAATACATTGAATAATAAAATAGAAGAAGCGACAAGTATGCGCTTTTTTGTTAATTTTTTTAACGCTCTTTAGAATTTTTGATTATCATCAACATACTTAAATCCTTGATTATTGAATAAAGTATAGGTTTCTAAATCGTCAGTAGCTTGCAAACCGTTTTTCGCTGTTAACGAATCGCCTTCCTTGCTAATTAAGTAAACTTCTTTCGATGTATAAACTGTTTTATTTTTCTTATTCCAAAATAATTGTTCGCTTTTCAACGAATCACCTTTCTCATTTACGATAATTACGTTTCCTCTACCTTCGTACAATCCCGTTACATCACTCAACTTCGCCCAATCTGCTTGAAAATAGCCTGGTTTTACGCTTCCTTTTTGATAAAAATCAAGGTTTAAACCTTTTCTAAAAATCGTGTAAGGAGAATCTACCGTTGTATATTCTTCGATTAGTGGCGAACGCAAATTACCAGAAATTCTTCCCGAATCTTTGTTAATAATATTTGCATTGATAAGTGTGCGTGTTGGGAATTCTACCTTCTTTTTACTGATAGGAGGAAGTTCTTTTTTACAAGAAAAAAGCAAAACGAAAACGCTAATCAGACCAAATACAAGAGTTAATTTAATTAAAACTTTTTCGTTTGCTTTTTTATACAATTTTTGTTTGTCCAAAATTAGTCAATAACTCTTTTTCTAAACCAAATATCGTTAATATCAAATCCAACTTTAACTCCGAAATAATTTTCTTTAATTAAGTTGTTTGCTGTTTTTCCTTTTTGTCCGTACTCTAACGAAATATTCATCATAGAACCATCATTTTGTTTTCCGATTGGAAATCCAAAACCTAAAGTTGCTCCATAAGCGTCAATATCTGTTCCGTGAATAGAGTATTGAGCTGATTGATAATACATACCAGCACGATACGTTACACGATTAAAATAACTTTTGTAACTGTTGTAATCTGGAATCCAATATCCTCCAACAGCCAAACGTACATTATTTTTGTAATCTACTGCAGAAGACATTGTTTCATTTTGACCTTGTAATGGTTGAGAGAAATCTTTCCAATTATTATATTTTGCTTCTACAGCTAACGACCACGTATTATCTTTAGAATATGATGCTCCTAAAGTAAATTGTTGTGGAATCTTAGTTTTTCCATTATCAATTCTAATAATAGAAATTGTATCTACAGAAGATTGTGTTGTTCCAATATATGTATAAGAAGTTGTAAGATCTGTAACATCAGTTCTTAGCTTAGTTCCTAATGTATAAGTAGCTCCAATGTTTAAATTGTTATTTTTTCCAATTTTCTTTGTATACATAGATCCTAAAGTAAATTGAGCACCACGATAGTTCGATTTATCGCTATAATCTACAGCTAAACTTGCTCCATCTACAGCTAAAATCTCATTACGTTGTAACTCTCCGAAAAGATAATTAACGCGTAAACCTAAAGAAAATCCTTTTGAAAGATTTCTTGAATAAAAAGCATGAAGACTATTTAACCCTCCATCACCTTTCATTTGTACAGTTTGTTTGATATTATTTTTCTCAGAAGTATTCATAATATCATATCCCAACGCTGTGTAAGGTTGAAAACCAACTCCGAAACTTCCTTTTTCACCAACTGGAAAAGCCAATGAAATATTAGAAACATTGAAACGACCTGCGTTTTCCTTATCTGTTCCAGATTTGAAATTATAATTAGTTCCACTTCCACTTGCATTGAAAGTTGTCATACGCAAGTTTTGGTTTGCCGCCGGATTCGAGAAGTTCGCACTTTGTCCAAAAGGATTCGTAGGAACCGTTGAGATACCGCCCATACCAGCTTGTTCAGTATTATTATCAAACAATTGCTCCCCTACTCCGTATGCCGAATAAGGTGAAACTGATATTGACTGAGCTTTTATTGTTACCACGCTAAATAGTGATAAACTACAAATAATCCACTTCATTATGAATGTATAATAGAATTCTAAGACGCAAATATGATGATTTGTTGCGAATTGTAAAAATTAGATTGCAAAAATGAGCTGTTAATTATGTATTAAAATATTAAAACAGCTTATTTTTTGCAAAGATAAAAATATTTTAAAATTTATTTCTCGGTAAATGAACAAGATAGCTTTTTCGTATAAAAAATATTTTAAATAATGTTTGGTGGAACAGATTTTCGCTCTATATTTGCATCACAATTAAGGCGGTGCCTTAGCTCAGTTGGTAGAGCAAAGGACTGAAAATCCTTGTGTCCCTGGTTCGATTCCTGGAGGCACCACTGCTTAAAACCTCAATCAAATGATTGAGGTTTTTTTTGTTTTAATTTTTAAATGTTAATAATATCTTAATTATTTTTTTAGTATTTTTCTTGAGATTACTTCATTATTAGTATAGAAATTAACAATATATTGTCCTTTTGGTAAATTAGCTATATTTATTTGGTCGCCTTTTACTTCTTTAAGAATTCTACCTGTAAAATCCAGAACACGAATTTTTTCTACTTTCTCTAAACCTTTTATGTAAATAATATCCGAAGTTGGATTTGGATAAACTGATACTTGTTTTTTATTCGCTTCGTATGTTCCTAATGTTAATGCTTCTACTTTTACATTACCCAATTTTAGTATCATAGATTCTTTATAATCAGTCTTATAATGCCTGAAAACTATTTTTACTTTTTGACCAACATACTCATCTATTGACAAATTAATATCTTTTGGAACTTCTGAATAATCTTGATCGAGCTTTTCAGTAAAAATAGGGTTTTCATTACCTGTAAACGTAGAAGTAGAAGGTAATATATAAACACTATAATTCTCTTTTGCTAATTCTAGCGACATATTAGAAATGCTAAAAGATAGTTTTAAATTCTTTTCAGAAGGCAATGTTATTTCAGGACTAACTAGAATATTATCAGTATTTATAGGCATAAAAACTATATTAGATATAGAAATAGCACAAGAGCCAAATGGTGTTGCATCATTATAAAATTCCCACATAAAACCATCACCATCTAGTTCTGACCTTGTCCATAAATTTCTTGTTCCTTCTGGAGAAAAATTTTCTTCGAAAATAATAGTATTTTGCGCATTAGCAAATCCTAATATAAATGTAGTAAGTAGTAAAAAGTTTTTTTTCATATTGAATTAATTATTAATGATTTAAAAATACAATTATTTCACTAACAAACATTAGTTTTAAAAACAAATCTATAAAAGCTTATTTAAATAAAAAAAGCATCAATATTTATTGATGCTTTTAGTAAAATATTCTAAAATAACTGTTTACACATTAAACAAGAAATGCATAATATCACCATCTTGTACGATGTATGCTTTTCCTTCTACGTTCAATTTTCCTGCTTCACGACATTTAGATTCTGATCCGTAAGTGATATAATCATCAAATTTGATTACCTCTGCACGAATAAATCCTTTCTCAAAATCAGTGTGAATAACTCCTGCCGCTTGTGGTCCAGTAAAACCTTTTTTGATTGTCCAAGCACGAACTTCTTTTACACCTGCTGTGAAATAAGTTTCTAAATCTAACAATGTGTAAGCAGAACGAATCAAACGATTAACTCCTGGTTCTTCTAATCCTAACTCTTCTAAGAAAATTTGACGCTCATCAAACGTTTCTAATTCATTGATATCAGCTTCAATTTGTGCCGCTAAAATTAGCACTTCTGCGTGTTCATCTTTTACAGCTTCTTTTACTTTTTCTACCCATTCGTTGCCGTCTTTTGCAGCAGATTCGTCTACATTACATAAGTACAAAACTGGTTTAGAAGTAATTAATTGTAACGAATCCACAATTTCTTGCTCTTTTTCGTCCAAATCCATTTCACGAACATTTTTCAACTCTTCTAAATGAGCGATTACAGCTGTTAAAACTTCTACAACTTTTTGTTCGTCTTTATTTCCCGCTTTTGCTGCTTTTTTAGATTTATCGATACGTTTTGTAACTGTATCCAAATCTTTTAATTGCAACTCAATATCGATTGTTTCTTTATCGCGTAATGGATTAATAGAACCATCAACGTGTGTAATATTTTCGTTTTCGAAACAACGTAAAACGTGAATAATTGCATTACACTCGCGGATATTTCCTAAAAATTGATTTCCTAAACCTTCTCCCTTACTTGCTCCTTTTACCAAACCAGCAATATCTACAATTTCTACAACCGCAGGCACAACGCGCTCTGGATTTACAATTGCTTCTAACTGATTTAGACGAGTATCTGGTACAGAAACTGTTCCTACATTTGGTTCAATTGTACAGAAAGGATAATTCGCCGATTGCGCTTTTGCATTCGACAAACAGTTAAATAAAGTAGATTTACCAACATTAGGCAATCCAACAATTCCACATTTCATATATGTTGTCTCTTTTTTTTTAATGATTGAATATTAGAACGATGTTCTAATAATTTTGTGCAAAGATAATGATTTCCATTAAATTTATTTAACCGAAGAAACTCTGTTCAATTTTATGTTTAATACATTTCCAGAATATGATTTCATTTCACCATAAAAACAATCACAAGTTGCATTATAAGTCAAATCATAATAATTAGAAGTTTTATCAAGATTTATCTTTCTGAATTTGAGTTGAGGAAATTTAAACACAACAGAATCTGTCACGTCTTTTTCATAACCGTCCTGAAAATCAAATTCTATTTTCAATTTTGATTTATTTCTCGAAACATCCATAATCGCATCATTTTTCGACAAAGGAACTTCTACCACTTTCGATTTATAATCCAAAAAATCTTGTTTCCATTTTCCTTCAATCGTTTTTATGTAATTGGATGCGCAACTTGTGAGAAATAGCAAAATGATAAATCCTAAAAAATGTTTCATAAGTGTTAATTTTTAATTGAAAATACAATTATTTATTTACATTTACTTAAATACTTATTACAATGAAATTAAAAGCCTTAATCGTAAGTTTTATGATTGCTTTCGCAGGAATCGTAAACGCGCAAACAGCAACAGAAATATTAACAAAAGCTCAAAATCAAGCGAAAGTTGAAAATAAAAATGTCTTCTTAATTTTTCATGCTTCTTGGTGTGGATGGTGTAAAAAGATGGAAAAAAATATGGACGATCCAGCTGTGAAACCATATTTTGATGCGAATTATGTCAAAACATTTATTACTGTTCAAGAACGTGCTGAAAAGAAAAATTTAGAAACGCCAGGCGGAGATGCTGTCAATGAGAAATTAGGTGGAAAAGATCAAGGTTTACCTTTTTGGGTAATTCTAGATTCGACTGGAAAAGTTCTAGAAGATTCTCGCGTAAATGGAGAAAATCTAGGTGGTCCAGCTTCTGAAGAAGAAGTAAATCATTTGATTGCAAAACTTGAAAAAACATCGAAAAACGATAAAGTTGATCCAGAAAAAATCAAAGAAGTTTTTATCTTGAAAAAGAAATAGATGACTAGTCCTAAAATAATATTTAAGCCCGAAGGAATATGTTTTTTTCAGTTTTTTTATATTTTTTTTGGAGTCTTATTTTTAAGACTCAAGAGAGATCTTAGACTGTTATAGAGATAAACACTTTGTTTAAACATATTACTTTAGTTCATCTATATTTTCAGGTTTTCCTATCAAGAATTCTTGTTTTAAAACATTAAAATATTTTGTGTAATTTCGTCTTACCATAAATTGGTCACACATTTGAGAAAATTATGTCTCAATTCATTTTTTAGAATTTCTCAGTAAAGTGAATTGAGATTCAAATTGTTTTAGATTATTTTAATTATAAAAATCATAATGCACAACATATTGTTATAGTGAGTTAAGAAAGGGTTTGAGCTCATTATTATAATAATTAATTTTTAATCTGTTCAAATTTCTCGAACTTTTTTTATTCTTCAATATAATCAAGAGGAATATGCCAAATTTCGGTTTTATTTTTTTCTCGAAAGAAGTCTAAATGTCCAATTTCATTCAATCCATATTCTTTTGGAATGATATTTAAACGTTTTTTCTTCGCATTTTT
Organism: Empedobacter sp. R750; assembly: GCF_030324345.1. Taxonomy (NCBI): domain Bacteria; kingdom Pseudomonadati; phylum Bacteroidota; class Flavobacteriia; order Flavobacteriales; family Weeksellaceae; genus Empedobacter; species Empedobacter sp. R750. Next base: position 182,832 of record NZ_JACAGF010000005.1, read on the forward strand.
CAAAACAAATTGCGCAAATAAATCTACAGATTTTGGCGTTGCCATAAAATCATCATCCAAACTAATGATTAAAACAGGTTTTGTAATTTCATCATACAAATTTTGAGTTTCATCTGCATAACCTAAAATAGAAGTTTCATTCAGAATTAATTTTCGCCAATCTTTTGCAATTCCAATTGGAATTGGTTCGCCCATTCCAACTTTTTGAGAAGGAAAAAATCCGTAAAAAGCAGACAAAATAGGAATCGCAATACGAAAAAAGAAATTCACTTTTGGCTTATCTTTTTGATGAAAATTTTTGATATAACCATATTGTGAGCCAATCGTTACAATTTTATCATAAACTTTGTAAGCGCGTGTCAAACCAATCATAATTCCGCCAATGCTATGACCAATTAAAAATTTTTCGTGATTGGGATAAAATTCTTCTATATATTGTGTCAGACCTAAAAAATCTTTGTCCGCCCAATCTGTAAAATGCGCTTCAAAATCTTTTAACTTTTTTGGTTTAGAATCGCCGATTCCTCGATAATCATAGGTAAAAACTAAATATCCTTTGTTAGCTAAATACGTTGCATATTTGGCATAAAAAGTTTGTTTAACACCAATTGCAGAGGAAATAACAATAATTTTTTTTGTTGCATTATTTTCACCAAAAGAGGTCACTGCAATTTTGAATCCGTCGGAAGTATCGATTTGAAAAGTTTTCATATTTCAATGGTTTGAAGGTTAAAGTTAAAATTTTATCTCAAATCTTTTTTATAAACTGAAAACATCATTCAAAATCTTTATTTTTACCAGATAATTATTGAACCGAATGAAAAATATATTCAGCCTATTTTTAGCGTCAATTTTGTTGCTTTCAGTTTTTTCGTGCAAAGAAGACGATTCGTTGGCAATATCGCAAGATCAATTATTGCGATCAGGAAAATGGCAATTGAAAGAAATTAGAGAAACGAAAGGAAACATAACGACAACAGACAAACTATTGGCTTGTGAACGTCAATCTATATTAGATTTTTCGGATGTTAAGAATTATAATTCTAACATGTATAAAACTGAAAAAGGAAATTGTGTACAAGAGCAAACGACAGGAACGTATGTGTATAATACATCTAAAACAAAACGTTTGTTAACGATGTCTCTGAATGATACAACGCAATATGAGTACTATGTGAAGCAATTAGATCCAAAATATTTGGTTTTGCAAGATACGCTGAGTAAAGTAGATACGATAAAGCTTCGTTTGCAAGTTTTTGAAATTGTAAAATAATAAATAAAAATACCTTCCAAGATGGAAGGTGTTTTTTTATTCGAACATTTTTCGAGTAATAAAATCTTTGTCTAAACTCCAAGCGCGTGCAGGAGAGTATTCTCGTCCATAATAAATGATTTGAATATGTAATTTGTTCCACAATTCTTTTGGAAAGATTTTTTTAGCATCTTTTTCTGTTTCCTCAACATTTTTCCCTTTTGTCAATTTCCATAATTTCATCAAACGATGAATATGTGTGTCGACAGGAAAAGCTGGATGACCAAACCATTGAGACATCACAACCGAAGCAGTTTTATGCCCAACGCCAGGTAATTCTTCTAATTCTTCAAAACTTTCTGGAACTTCTCCATCGTATTTTTCGATTAAAATTTCGGATAATCGTTTGATGTTTTTGGCTTTTGTGTTTGATAAACCAATTTCGCGGATATAATATTTTATTTCATCTACTTCTAACAGCGACATTGCTTTTGCGTTGGCAGCTTTCGCAAATAATTCGGGTGTTACTTGATTCACTTTTTTATCTGTTGTTTGGGCAGATAATAAAACGGCAATCAATAATGTAAAAGCATCTTGATGATCTAATGGAATTGGTGGAACTGGATATAATTTTTCCAATTCATCAATCACAAATTGGATACGTTCTTTCTTTAACATCATAAGTTCTGAAACTTTTTGTGTAAAAATAGGGAAAGATCTTTAATTTCGCTTTATGTTTTACGAAATGCGAAGCTCGCTATTAGAAAATCGAAGTTCGAATATTTTTCGTAAGTTTTAAAATAACAGCTTTTCCTTTTTTTAACCTTTTCCTTTTAGTTTTTCAATTTTTATTCATTTAAAAATGAATGAAGTTGTTAAGTGTTAGAATTTAGTAATTAGAAACTCACTAACCATCACTCAAAAACAAAAATTTTAAAAAGTAAAGTTTAAGCGACTTATATTGGCGTTGTGTAGCATTACATTTGTAGTATAAATAAAAGATTAATTAGTTAAATCAGTAATGATTCAAGATTTAATCATTATTTTTACGAGAAGTTCTAAAGACAAATCAAGATGTTAAAAATAGGAGATAAAGTTCCAGATTTTAAAGGAATTGATCAAGATGGAAACGAAGTTTCGTACCAAGATTTTGCAGGAAAAAAATTAGTCGTTTTCTTTTATCCAAAAGCAAGTACGCCTGGTTGTACAGCCGAAGCATGTGATTTGCGTGATAACGAAAATGCGTTGAAAGCACAAGGTTATCATTTGGTTGGAGTAAGTGCAGATTCTGTGAAAAGACAAAAGAATTTTGCAGAGAAAAATAATTTACCTTTTCCTTTGCTTGCAGACGAAAATCACGAAATTTTGAATGCTTTTGGTGTTTGGGGACCAAAGAAATTTATGGGACGCGAATTTGATGGAATTCATCGTACAACTTTCATTATTGATGAAAAAGGAGTGATTACGGATGTAATCGAAAAAGTGAAAACAAAAGAACACGCAAAACAAATTTTAGAAAAATAAAAAATAATATAATGAGCGATTTAGACAATAAAAAGAAAGCGTTACAGCTGATCTTAGATAAGATGGACAAAGCTTACGGGAAAGGAACTGTAATGCGTATGGGAGATTCGGCTGTTGATGATAAAATAGAAGTAATTCCTTCTGGATCTTTGGGATTAGATTTAGCGTTAGGAGTAGGAGGTTATCCTCGCGGACGTGTTATCGAAATCTATGGACCAGAATCTTCAGGTAAAACAACATTAACGTTACACGCTATTGCAGAAGCGCAAAAAGCTGGTGGTATCGCTGCTTTTATTGATGCTGAGCATGCTTTTGACCGTTATTATGCTGCGAAATTAGGTGTTGATGTAGAAAACTTAATTATTTCTCAACCAGATAATGGGGAGCAAGCGTTAGAAATTGCAGATAACTTAATTCGTTCGGGAGCGATAGATATTATCGTAATTGACTCTGTTGCGGCTCTTACTCCAAAAGCGGAGATTGAAGGTGAAATGGGAGATTCTCGTATGGGATTACAAGCGCGTTTGATGTCTCAAGCTTTACGTAAATTGACAGGTACAATCAATAAAACGAAATGTACAGCGATTTTCATTAACCAATTACGTGAAAAGATTGGGGTAATGTTCGGTAATCCAGAAACAACAACTGGTGGTAATGCCTTAAAATTCTACGCATCTGTACGTTTGGATATCCGTCGTTCTACTCAAATCAAAAATGGAGATGAGGTAATCGGAAATCACTCGAAAGTAAAAGTGGTTAAAAATAAAGTTGCTCCACCATTCCGTCAAGCAGAATTTGATATTATGTACGGTGAAGGAATTTCTAAAGTTGGAGAAATTTTGGATATGGGTGTTGAGAAAGGAATTGTAAACAAATCTGGTTCTTGGTATTCATACAACGATAGCAAATTAGGGCAAGGTCGCGATGCTGTAAAAGAAGTATTGAAAGATAATCCTGAATTGGCAGAAGAAATTGAAGCTAAAATTGTTGCATTAATCAAAGGTGAGCCAGTAGATGGAAAACCTTCTGTTGATAATCCAGCTGACGAAGCAGAATTATTTGCTGAAGATTAATTCGAAAGAATTTTTATATAATGATTTTTAAGCTCTGAGGAAACTCAGAGCTTTTTTGTTATCTTTAAAATTCACTAATATTTATGTATGAGAAAATTATTTTTATTTGGTTGTATTTTATGCTTTTTTAATTCTTGTTACTCACCAAAATATGCATTAACAGATGTATTATTAAATCCAGATAAGAAATTAGTTCATCTTGATAAAACCTTTTTATTGGTTAAAAATAATTTTCCATTTAATGCTGTAAAATTTAATGAAAAGGTTGATAATGATTTCAAATCTCTTTTTGGTTCTCAGTTATATCTTCAACAAAATTTTATTGATTTTGATGTAAGTGATTTTAAATATCTATTAACAAAAGATGAATTAATTTTAATAAAAGATCAGACAAATAAAGATTATTTATTACTGTTGAAAACATTGTTGAAGCCTGCTTATAAAAATGGTAAAAAAGATAATTCAATGAACAATAATCAGATGAAAAGAGAGTATCATATTATTCTTGAAGTTTATGATTTACAAAATTTGGAAAAGATTTATGCGAAAGAATCAGGATCAATTTTAGAGTTTAAACATGAAGGAGTTTCGGCTTCTACTACTTCTGAAGTTCAATTGGAAAAGACTTTTCAGCTTTTATTTAATGATTTTAAAATTTTTATCAATAAATAATGAGGTTATTAAAATAAAAAACCACTTCTGCAGAAGTGGTTTGTCATGTTGAATTCATTTCAACATAGTATATTGTTTATGATGAGAATCTGAAACGAGTTCAGATTGACATACTAGAATTTACTCCAACATATATTTCAATTTGTAGCCAAACATTCCACGATCTTTGATCATATCAGCAACACCTTCTGGGCATTCATTTTCCCAATCTTGTTCGGCATTGGCGATTTTTTCTAAAATTCGGCGAGAATAAGAATCTAAATAACCTCTGTTGTAATTCAAAATATCTTGAATTCTTCCGTTATATAAGAAATATTTGTACAACTCGTGCACACTATCACTTACTTGTAGATTTTTCGACGTCAACAAAATATCTTTTTCTTTGTCTAAATATGGATACAGATAAACTTTTACATTTTTCTTGAATAATTTCCCGAAAGCTTCCATAATTCCGCCAGGTAAATCGGCATAATATTGCTCATTGAAAATTTCGACCAAATTATTAACACCCATTGCTAAACCAACTTTGGTTTGATTTCGAGTGAATTTTGAGAAATAATCGACTAATTTATAATATTCAGAAAAGTTAGAAATGATAACATTGTAACCTAAACTACCAATAATATCAGCGCGATCTAAGAAATCTCGTTCATTCAATTCGCCTTCAAAACCAGAAGCAATCAAATTAGAAAGTGTAATTTCGAATAAAATTTCGGTATTATCTGTTCGAACATCATCTTCTTGTTTGAAAATCTCCAAACCACCTTTGAACATATCCATATTGACATTCATAAAAGGACGGAAAGAGCCACGAACAGCGAAGATATTTTTCTTGTATAATAAATCGGCAGGTAAAATATTTTTTCCCTGTGGATTGAAAACCGCAACATCAGTCATTCCATTTTTAACCAATTGAAGCGACATCAAACGATTATCAACATATTTGAATTGTGGACCACGAAAGTTAATCATGTCAATTTCTAACTGATCTTTATCCAACGTATCGTACAAAGATTTGATTAATTTTCGAGGATTATCGTAGTAATAATAAGCACCATAAATCAAATTAACACCCAAAACACCTAAAGTTTCTTGTTGCAATTGAGCCGTATTTTCTTTGAATTTGACGTGAAAAATAATCTCGTTTGCTTTTTCTTCTTCTGCATTCAATTTGAAACGTAAACCAATCCAACCTTGACCTTCATTTTTCTTCGAATAATCAATTGTTGTCACTGTATTTGCGTACGTAAAAAATGCTTTTTCTTTGTAGTGATCGTGTATTAGACGCTCTTTCATCAATTCCATCTCATGATCCAGCATCTTTTTAAGGCGAGCTTGTGTCACATAACGACGATTTTCTTCTACACCATATATCGAATCGGACATTTCTTTGTCATAAGCACTCATCGCTTTTGCAACAGTACCCGAAGCAGCACCTGCGCGATAAAAAAAACGAACGGTCTCTTGACCTGCTCCAATTTCTGCAAAAGAACCGTATATTTTCGGATTCAAATTGATCTCTAAAGCTTTTTGTTTAGGAGTAAGAACTTGTTCTAATGCCATATTTTAATTTCAAATAGTTTGTGGTAAATTTACCAAATCATTATGGCTAAATCAAATATAAGAATACATTTTTTAGGAACTGGGACTTCGCAAGGAATTCCGATTATTGGTAGCGATCATCCAGTGTGTTTGTCAACAAATCAAAAAGATAAACGTTTGCGTTCTTCTTTGTTGTTAGAAAAGGATGGAAAGGTTGTTACGATAGATAGTGGACCAGATTTTAGACAGCAAATGTTGCGTTATAATGCGCAAAGATTGGACGGAATTCTGTATACACACGAACATAATGATCATGTTTTAGGATTGGATGATATTCGTCCGTTGGTTTTTAAATCTGGAGAAGATATGAATGTCTATGGTTTGAAGAGAGTGTTGGATGAATTACATAATCGATTTCCATATATGTTTGCTGAACATAAATATCCTGGAGTGCCAACGGTGATAGAGAATGTTGTGGAAGATGAAAAATTTTCGGTAGCTGGATTTACGATTGAACCAATAAAGGTTTTGCATGGACCTTTGCCTATTTTGGGCTATTTGATTGATGATAAAATTGCTTATTTAACGGATGTAAAAACGATCCCAACAGAATCTCTAGAAAAATTACGAGGAGTAGAAGTTTTAATCATTAGTGCGCTACGAGTAGAACAAGAACATTTTTCGCATATATTATTAGATGAAGCCATACGATACTCGGATTTGATAGGTGCAAAGCAGACATATTTTACACATATTTCGCATCATTTGGGATTTCATGATGAAGTAGAGGAAAAATTACCAGAAGGTAAACATTTGGCTTACGATACGTTAGAAATAATTCTGTAAAAAGTTTAAAAAATAGTTGGAAAAATAAATAAACTAACATTATATTTGCAGTCCATAAAGGCTCGGATGGCGGAATTGGTAGACGCGCACGACTCAAACTCGTGTTCCTTTGGAGTGTGGGTTCGATTCCCACTCCGAGTACTAAGCAAAAGCTCGAAACATTAGTTTCGAGTTTTTTTTTATTTACATTCTCCTTTTTGTATAATTTTTACTTCAAATTTTCGGGCTCTATCATCTGTAAAAATAGCTTCGTTTTCATAAAACTCGGGAAGTTTGTAATGTGTATTATCCAGCCAACCACCATTTGGCCAATCAATTTTATGCAGATAATTATTTTTCGTTGTTATAGTTAATCGATATGTCTTTGTTGACTTATTCGTTTTAACCTTGACATTTGCGCAATATTTTCCATCTTCAATGTGATCATTTATATTATGAAAATCTGAAGACGACGAACAACTATAAATTATAGTAAAGCAAAAAAGTAAAAGTATATTTTTCATCATCTTTTTATTTAATCTTCGCTTAACAATCTATTGATATTCTGTTAAGCTTTGAATTTAATTTGCTGCATACATTTGCAGTAACAAAATCCTCATGTGTTAATTTATATCATTTCTCAAAATTACTTCTCTCTCCGGGAAGTTTTTTTGTTTTTACATAAAAAGTACAAGACTAACCGCCATTACAAACATTCCGATTACAATTCCGTAAGTTGATAATTTTTTTCCAGCGAATTCGTTTGCGGTCGGAATTAATTCATTGATCGAAATGTAAACCATCATACCTGCGACGCTTGCGAAGATTGCTCCAAAAATTGATTCATCAAAAAATTGTAACAATACAAAATAGCCAATTAATGCGCCAATAGGTTCTGTTAATCCTGATAAAAAAGAGTATAGAAATGCTTTTTTTCTATTCTTTGTAGCGTAATAGATTGGAATAGCAACGGCAATTCCTTCTGGAATATTATGAATAGCAATAGCTGAAGCAATAGAAATTCCGTAAGTTGGATTTTCTAAAGCGGACAAAAAAGTTGCTAATCCTTCAGGGAAATTATGAATTGATAAGGCTAAAGCTGAAAACAATCCCAAACGTAATAATTTCTGATCGTTTGTTTCTGTTTTATTTTCTTCACAATGATGATGAGGTAATATTTTATCGATTAAAATAATGATTAAAATTCCAGCAAAAAATCCAAATAAAGTATATGTGTAACCTAATTTTTCTCCAAAAACTGTTGATAAAGATAATTTTGCTTTGGTCAGAATTTCTACAAAAGAGACATAAAGCATTACGCCAGCAGAAATTCCTAACATTACGCCTAAGAATTTTGGATTGAATTTTTTGTACAATAAACACAAAAGGCTTCCAATTCCAGTACTAATTCCGGCAAGAAAGGTTAAACTAAAAGCAAATATCAACGGGTTTGAAAACATTAATTTTAATAAATAAGTTAGATTAATCTAACAAATATAATCTTTTCATTGTTTTGAACCAAGATAAATTAAGAAACCAACAAATTTCAATGTAATTTATCAGTTGTTGTAAATTATGAAAAGGATAAACTTATTTTTGTTGCATTAGTTTTTATTCAAATGGAACTTTTAGACGAAAATATTCAAAGCGATGTGTATCGCTCAATGCTCGAAATGATTGCCAAATTGGGATTATCGAGTTATTCTACTACAATAATGACAACAATTATTCTGTCAATTTTGTTAGTTATTATATTATATGCGATCGATTTTTTATTACGAAAAGTGTTACTGCTCGTTTTAACCAACTTTATTGCAAAAAGTAAGACCAAGATTGATGATTTATTGATCAAGAATAGAGTTTTGCAATTTGCAACACATATTGTTCCTGTAATTGTCGCCAAAGAAGCGATTCCGCTTATCTTCAAAGGATTTCCGAATTGGATCAAAATTGCGATGCAAATTACAGATGTTGCGTTGATAATTGCGGTTGGATTGTTGTTTAATGCAATTTTTAAAGCGTTCAGGGATTTTCTTCGAGGTAATAAATCTTTTTCGGATAAACCAATTGATAGTTATCTGCAAGTGATGAATATTTTAGTTTTCTTTGTTTGCGGAATCCTAATTTTCTCGATTGCGACAGGGAAATCGCCTATTACATTTTTGGTTTCTTTGGGAGCAGCTTCGGCGGTTTTGATGTTGGTTTTTAAAGATTCGATATTAGGTTTTGTGGCGAGTATTCAGGTTTCGATGAATGATATGGTGCGCGTGGGCGATTGGATTGAAATGACAAAATATGGCGCAGACGGAACGGTTACTGAAATTAATTTAGGAACGGTAAAAATTCAGAATTTTGATAAAACAATTACAACAATTCCAACGTATGCCTTGGTTTCAGATTCGTTTCGTAATTATCGCGGTATGCAAAATGCTGGTGGACGACGCATTAAACGTTCGATAAATATTAAAATGAATTCGATTCGATTTTTGACTGAAGAAGAAATTGAAGAATTGAAAAAAATCCGAATGTTACATGATTTTATTGTAGATAGAACGAATGAAATCAATCAATATAATGTATCGAATAAAGTTGATCCAACGATTTTGGCGAATGGAAGACGAATGACGAATATTGGTCTTTTTCGACAATATATCAAGACATATACCTATAATAGTCCAAAAATTAGAACAGATTTGATGTTCGAGGTTCGACAACTTCAACCAACCGAGCACGGTTTGCCAATTGAACTATTTATGTTTACAAATACAACAGTTTGGAACGAATATGAAGTGATTATGGCTGATATTTTCGATCATATTATTGCTGTTGTTCCATATTTCCATTTAGAGGTTTTCGAGTCGCCTTCTTCGGATGATATGCGTGTAATTGCTGAAGCATTGAAAAGAAATAATTAACAAAGAAGCTGAACATTATTGTTCAGCTTCTTTGTTTTCGCTGGGTTTTTCCATCAAATTAACCATCAAATTTTTTAGTTTTTGATACATAAAAGAAGTTAATAAGATTAAAATTCCTAAAACGATAAAAGATATTATTCTGAAAATATTGCTCATTTCCCAAACATCTACGAAATATAATTTTAGAATAATCAATCCAAATAATATAATTCCAACAATAGGAAAACCTTTCAGTTGTTTTCTCAATCCGAAATAAATCAATACAAATCCTAAAACGGCCCAAATAATTGGCAATAATATCATTCGGAAAATATCGGCTTGATGCGAAAAATTAGAAGAGCTTTCGTCAAGTGTTATCAACATAAAACCATTGTATTTCTCGAAACTAATCACATAAACCAAGACAATCATGCTGATGATTTGTTTTGCTTTGGAGCTATGGAAATCGCTACTTTTTACAACTAAATAAATAATGTATGCGGTTGGAATGAGATAACTCAAATAAAGGAAATAACTACCGATGTTGTAATTTATTTTGCTTGGTAACAACGGAATTTCGGCAAACATTGGTAAAAATAGAATGCAGAAAGCTGCAGAAATTTGTAAAATAAGTTGCAAAGCATTTCCTAAATTTAGTTTTTCGCGCAGTGCTAAAACAAAAGCAATAAAAAATAATGTATAAATCAATACATAACTTACAATCATCATAAAGTTGAAATAAGGTTCGATTTGGTAAATTAATTCGAACAAAATTCCTGTGTACATCAATAAAAGTGATGTTGAGATGAAGATAAATTTGGAATGATTGAGCTTAAAACCTAAAAATTGTTCTTCGGTTTCGAAATCTTTCATCAAATATATATTCGCAATAGAACAAATTAATGCAATAAAACTTGTGATGAAAACGTGATTGAAAATTACGACTAAATGTTTTTCAGTATCAATATAATCAAACCAATTGACGCATAAAGCAATCAATAAAAAAGGAAACATGGCAATGAAAAAGACTTTGAAAATGTTTTCTTTACTTTTTTTCCAAAGAAACAGTAATAAAGTTGATTCAATCGCGAAACAAATCGAAACGACATTTGCTTTAAATTGTAGTGCAATTGCAGTTGTGATAAGCGCAATACTCAAACCGATTAAGGTTTTTTGTAATAAATTATTTTTAGAGGTTTTGTAGATGTAAAATGCACCGAAAGCGTTTATCAATCCAAATAAGAAAGCCATCAAACCATTATTATTTCCAATAATAAAATAATAAACCGAAGAAATTAAAACGGTTGATAAAATGGTATTGAAAATAAGTAAAAGGCAATTCCAAACCGAAAATTCTCCTTTTTTGAAATAATTCAGCAAACTTGTTACTGTAAAAATAACGTAAAGCAAGCCAAAGAAAAGATATTGCGTTGAGGTTTTGGAATCGTCAATCCACGCAATACTATATATAAAGGTAAAAGCAAACGCGATAAATGAAATGATTTGCCAGTTTTTTCGCCAAGCCATGTACAGCATACTTAGGTTGAGAATCGTCAAATAACTAAATAGAAATACAAAATTGCTTTCGCCTGTACTAATCATTAATGGAGCGGTGAAACCACCAATAATCGAGAAAATGGCTAAAACTTGTCGATTATATAACATTGCCATCACGATAGAAAAAATCGTCACAATTGTTAATAATCCAAAAGTGGTATTCTGAGAAAGTAAATGATATTCTCGGAAGGCGATAGTTAAGGTGAAATATAAAACGGTTAATCCACCTCCAATTAAGATGGAAGAAAAGATTTCAAAATTTTTCCGAATAAAATGAGCAATTCCAATAATCCCTAAACCAACTCCAATTCCAATCATCACGCGGAAAGTTTCGTTGATCCAATTTTGATCAATTGCATATTTTACGAAGTAAGCAATTCCTAGAACTAAGGTTACAATCCCAAAAATCGTCAAGAAATTGTCTTTGATAAATGAAATTGTATTGTTGAGGTTTTTATCAAAACTGCTTTCTGTTGTTTGTCTTGGTGGAATTTCGTCAAAAATACGTTTTGGCGCTTCGACTTTATTGTAGGAAACAACTTCTGGTTGAGGTTCAATTTTTTTCTCTTCAACTATTTTAGGTTGCTCAACAATTGGTTTTGATTCAGTTTTAATTTCTTTCGCATCCAATTGCTCTTGCAAATGTTTTAGCTTAGTTTCTTGATAATCAAGTTGTTTTTTTAGTTGCGAAACTTTATTAAACAAAATCACAATCAATACGAATATAATAATGGCAATAAAAAATTCCATAAAGTGTTTTTTAGTTAAATTGAAGTTAAGCTTTTTTTCAGAAAGCCTAAAATTTTGTTTTGCATATACCAAAATCATTCTGTTTTCGTTATTCTACAAAATCTTTATTTTTGCTAAATGTTTAAAAAGCTAAGTACATTATTGTTTATCGCGCTATCGACTTCGATTTTTGCGCAAGATGGAACGCGTGTTTACGAGTTTTTGAACATTACAACTTCTCCACGTCAAGCGGCTTTGGGAGGAAATGCAGCAACTTCTTGGGATGCTGACCCCAATTCTGCTTTATGGAATCCTGCGTTGATGAACCGAGAAATGCATGGTCAATTTGGAATCAATTACGTCAATTATATTGCGGATGTAGATTTCGGAACATTTTCGACGGTTTATGAAATCGATCAAGAAAATTTTGTTTCTGTTCATGGTCAATATGTTGATTACGGAAAATTAATTGGAACTGACGAAAATGGAAATGTAACAGGGAATTTCAAAGCAAATGATGCCGCAATTACAGTTGGTTATGCACGTGTTTTGGGCGATTATTGGACAGTTGGAGCAAATTTAAAATACATTAATTCTACTATCGAATCATATAAATCTTCGGCAATTGCGGGAGATGTTGGTCTTTCGTACCACGATTTCGATAAAAATATCAATGTTTCGCTAGTTGTGCGTAATATCGGTCAACAAATTCAAACGTATAATGGCAAAAAAGAAGATATGCCAACGCAAGTTAATTTGGGAATTTCGCATCGATTAGAACATGTTCCGTTAGAATTTACGTTTTCTTTGCACGATTTGCAGAAGTTTGATATTTCCCAACCTTATAATAAAAACGGACAAGAAGTCTCTGCTGGAAGAAAAATGATTGATCACCTTTCGGTTGGAGCAGAATTATTTCCCGAATCTGATTTTAATATGCGTTTAGGATATAATTTCAAACGTGGAAATGAATTAGCAGCCGAAGGAATTCGTTCTCTATCTGGCTTAACGTATGGTTTTGGAATCCGTATAAATGCGTTCCGATTTGAGTTTAGTCATGCGAATTACCACAAATCTGGAGGTTCTAATCACTTTGGTTTGATTCTCAATTTAGACCGAATTATTCAAGGTCGAGATTATTGGAGAAGTAATCCTTGGCTATAAAAACTTTTCAAACAACTATAAAATCTTATCTTTGTCTTCAATTCTATATAGATGAAAGAAAATTTAATTATTGCAATCGACGGATATTCTTCTACAGGAAAAAGTTCGATGTCAAAAATTATTGCAAAAAATCTTGGTTATACACATATTGATAGTGGTGCAATGTATCGCGCTGTGACTTTGTATGCGTTTCAACATCAGTATATTGTCGATAATAAAATTGATGAGCAAGCATTAATAACCCATTTATCTGATATCAAGATAGAATTTCAACAAGATCCTACAACTCAAAAGAATCTTACTTTTTTGAATGGTGAAAATGTAGAAGCAGATATTCGTACGATGGAAGTTTCTAAAATGGTTAGTCCAATTTCTGAAATTCCTGCTGTTCGCGATTATTGTGTAGCGCTTCAACAGCAAATGGGAGAAAAAGGAGGTATTGTGATGGATGGTCGCGATATCGGAACAACAGTTTTTCCAAATGCAGATATCAAAATTTTTATAACAGCTTCACCAGAAGTTCGTGCACGACGTCGCTTTTTAGAATATCAACAACAAGGGAAAAATATTCCTTTGGATGAAGTGTTGAAAAATGTGAACGAAAGAGATTATATCGATTCTCATCGCGCATATTCTCCACTTCGTAAAGCTGATGACGCAATCGAAGTTGATAATTCAAACATGGATTTGGAAGAAACGGTGAGTAAAGTGATGGAGATTATTAATTCTAAAAAATAGAATCCTCTGTTGCGGTTGTAAATTCTTCCAAAAATTTCATTCCTCGATAAGAGTTTCCTTTTAAATTTAGTTTAGGACTCCAAACCGAAACAATGTAATATTTGGGCATAATTGCAACAATTCCTCCGCCAACACCACTTTTTCCTGGTAATCCAACACGAAAAGCAAATTCGCCAGATTCATCATAGAAACCACAAGTTTGCATAATAGCGTTGATACGTTTTGTTTGGCTAATGTTCAAAACTTGATAATCATCAAACAAGTTTTTTCCTTTATTGGCCAAAAATGAAAAAGTTTTACTCAATTCCATACACGACATTTCAATCGAGCAGATATAAACATACAAATCCAAAACTTCATCAGGAGAATTATGAATATTGCCCAAGGATTTGATAAAATTTGTTAAAGCTGCATTACGATAAGCGGTAGAAAATTCACTTTTTGCAATTTTATCAGAATATTGAATAGAATAATTACCAGAAACCTTTTTAATAAAATCCAAAAAATATGCTTTCGGATCATCACAAATATCAATTAAGATGTCGCAAACCACTAAAGCACCTGAATTAATAAATGGATTTCTAGGAATTCCTTTGTCAGTTTCTAATTGTAACAATGAATTAAAAGGCGTTCCCGAAGGTTCTACATCAACTCTTTCCCAAATTTTCTCGCCAATTTCTCTATAAACTAAAGCCAAAAGCAACACTTTTGAAATACTTTGAATCGAGAATTTTTCTTCACAATCACCAAATCCAAATTGAAGTTGATCCGTAAACAATAAAGAAACTCCAAATTTCTCGCCATCTATTTTAGATAATTCTGGTATATAGTTCGCCGTTTCACCCAAATTCTCTTCTTCAATTACTTTTAGGTAAATCTTATTTATTATCTCAAAATATTCTTTTTCTTTCGAAATCATAGCGCATATTATATATAGTATGAATGTAAATCTATTTTACACGTTAAACAAAATTAGAAGTTTATTTATTTTCTTAACTAAATATATCCCGTTTCGCGACAATTTCTCCCGATTCGATAACCACAAAGTATCCGCTGCTGCTTTGCTTAATTTAGCAAACCATCACCGTCTAATCATTTCATTGCTGTAAAAACTATAAAACATTTAGTTTTGCTGAGCTCCCAAATATAAAAAACAAATTCTCTTGTATAATCGAATTTAAGAACGAACTTTCAATAAAAAGGCGTTCATAAATGAAGAAATTCGCAGCGAATAAAAAGATTTAGCCGATAGGTTTTTAAATCTTTTCGCGCAGAATGATTCATTTTAGCCTTTTTGTTGAGGTCTTGATTTTAATACCCAAAATCATCTCATGATTTTTCCTCTTAATCTCAAATGTTTTTTTATCAAGAAAAAAATGAAAGTAAATATTAATTTTTTACATAAATCTCTCTATTTCGTCTGCCGTTTAGCGTAATCCGTCAAACATTTCAAAAAATATTTCCCATCATACCAATCACTTAAGAGAAGAATGTAAAATAAATGTAAAGTTGGTTTGGAAAAACGAATAATGCAGGCGTATATTTGCAACCTCAATACGAAAGACGAGTAGTATTGAAATTGACATAGGGACTTATATAGCGACAAAAATTATTTAAAAATAAATTTGCGAGTTTAGAAATAAGTTTTACCTTTGCAAACCGATTCCGAAAGGAGTTTTGGAGTGAAGGTGAAATTGACTTGTTGAAATAAAAATTTTCGAAATAAAATTTGTTAGTTAAAAAATAAGTATTACCTTTGCAACCGCAAATACCGAGAGGGTTTGCTAAATGAGAAGTTCATTTGAAATTATAAAATATACAGAAGAAAAAATAGCCGAATAAAACGAAGTCAATCCTTGAATAAT
>NZ_JACAGF010000060.1:0-538 GCF_030324345.1 Empedobacter sp. R750
TGGATATCCTAACGAAAGTTCCAGAGTAAGAAAAGGTATATAATACTTATCTTACAATTATGAAAGGAATAAAAAATCATTACGATGCTTCATTTAAATTACGAGCAGTAGAATTGAGTTATGAAAGAAGTAATATATCGGAATTAGCAAGGGAACTTGGAATAAAAGCCTCCTTATTATACAAATGGCGCAAAGATTATCAAGAATACGGATCCAATAGTTTTCCAGGAAAAGGTAATTTAAAACTAACGCCAGAACAGGAGCGAATAGTTGAATTAGAAAGAAAGCTTAAAGATGCAGAATTAGAACGTGATATCTTAAAAAAAGCAATCAGCATTTTCTCCAAGAACGGTCGATGAAATATAGATTTATAAAGAATCACGATTGCCAATTTCCGATTGAGAAAATGTGTATTATCTTAAAAATCCACTCCAGCAGCTATTATAAATGGAAAAATAAAGGTTGCTCCAATCGACTTTTGAGAAAAAATTTGATGCTAGATAAAATAAAGTATCTATATTTTAAATTCAAGCAGAGA
>NZ_JACAGF010000061.1:0-507 GCF_030324345.1 Empedobacter sp. R750
GTTTTTACATAGTTTTTTAATTCAACATTAGTTTTAAAAGTCACTCCTTACCCTGTACATCGCGCCAACTTTGTTTTAGGGAAAGGGAGTTTTATTTTCACGGTTTATGTTCTACGCTAACGCTTTTCGTTTTTTCTTATTAATAATCAAATTCACTTTTAACAACGGATTTTGTCATTCTGAGCTTGTATCAGAATCTCTTCTTTTCATTTTTGTCTTGACACAAAAACGAAACAAAAAAGTCAAGGCCGTAAACCTCTCTACTAAAAATGTTCTCATTTCACTAAAGATTTTAAAAACCCTACGGGCTAAAACCTTTTTAACGCTCCATTTAACCATTTTCTTAACGTGAGAGTTTTAATGCCATTTTCTTCATCCTTTAAATCGTTGTTATTCTTAGTTCGTCACAGAACCTTATCCTTAATCTCAACCTCAAATACATAAGACATCTTACAATTATAAAATCTCAATTCTCATATCTAACATCTAATCTGTACTTTTTACTTA
>NZ_JACAGF010000006.1:0-56566 GCF_030324345.1 Empedobacter sp. R750
TGAGCCGATAGAGGGACTCGAACCCACGACCTGCTGATTACAAATCAGCTGCTCTAGCCAGCTGAGCTACATCGGCATTTTTGTTTTTAAAAGCGTTATTTAAAAGAACAGTCCGTTAAATATGTTTGTTTAACGGACTGCAAATTTACGTTGTTTTTTGAATTAACCAAATTTTTAGGTTCTTTTTTTAGTCAATTCGTTATTTTTTATCTTTCGCTAATCTTTTCTTTTTTTCTGATAATTAATTTTTTTAATGTATCTACCGCCAAATCAATACATTCCTCAAAAGACTGTCCTGTTTTACTCACAACAATATCATCTCCTGGTACTTCTAACTTAATATCAACTGTCTTATTATTTTTTTCTGCAGTATTCTCTAACTTAAAAGAAACATTCGCTGCAATGATTTTGTCTGACAAAGTTTCTAATTTTTCTAATTTTTTTTCTAAATACTCCTCTAAACCTGGTTTAGTATTGAAGTTTACTGCTTGAAAGTTAATTGTCATAATTACTCTTTTTTGTTCTCACGCGGGTGAGCTTTGTTAAACACTTTTTTTAAATTTTCTATACTCCCATGTGTATAAATTTGAGTCGATGACAAACTTGAATGCCCTAAGATATCTTTTACCGCATTCAGATCTGCTCCGGAATCTAACATATGGGTCGCAAATGAATGCCTCAACATATGAGGACTTTTTTTATGTTTTACACTTATAAGACTAAGATAGTATTTTACTTTCGAATAAACAAGATTATCGTACAAAGGTTTTCCTTTTTCTGTTACAAAAGCATTTGTACATTGTAAGGTAATTTCGTTATGTTTTCTGGTATTATAATCCACCAAATCCTCTAACAGAAAGGTCGAAATAGGAATTATGCGTTCTTTATTTCTTTTTCCAAGAACTTTTATAGAAAGTGTATTCGGATCGATATCATTTTCTTTCAAACCAATTAATTCTGCACGTCGAATTCCTGTTTGATACATTACATCAATCATTAATCGATCGCGTAAGCCTTCGAATGTATCAGGGAAAAATTCATCATTATTCAACAAATCATTCAGTTCTGTTTCTGTAAATGGTACCAAAACTTGTTTATTTTGTTTGAGTGAATGAATTTGTTCGATTGGATTAATGGTAAGATGATTTTCTTTGATCAGATATTTATAAAACGTCCGTAAAGCGCTTAATTTGCGATTAACCGTTTTCTCAGACTTTTCTAATTCTGATAAATGCATCACAAATGCACGAATATGATTTTTTGTTGCAAATTGTATTTCCGACGAATTTTCTTCTTGTTGATAGAACTCAACAAAATCGTCCAAATCTCTTTTGTAGCTGGTGATTGTTAGCGTAGAATAGTTTTTCTCGAGCGCTAAATAATCTAAGAATAGTTGAATAAATTCCATAAAAAAACCTATTCATCAAAGTTACAACTTTAATAAATAGGTCAACAGAAATTAATTTCTTTATATCGTTTAAAACGGCAATTTATGCTTCCTCCTTTTCGATTAAGGCTTGTTTGTAGATTGCTCTACTCATCTTAATTCTATTTGTAACAGAAGGTTTTGTAAATTGTTGACGTGCTCTTAACTGACGTACAACACCTGTTTTATCAAATTTTCTTTTGTATTTTTTTAGAGCTCTTTCGATTGACTCTCCGTCTTTTACTGGTATAATCAACATAATTTTATCTATTTCTTTTTGAGATGGCAAATATACAACTCTTTAGTAATTAAACAAATCGTTTTGTATTAATCTTTCAAAATATTTCTTCCAATCACTAATTTTTGGATCTCAGTTGTCCCTTCACCAATTGTACACAACTTAGAATCGCGGTAGAATTTCTCTACTGGGAAATCTTTTGTATATCCGTATCCACCAAATATTTGAACCGCTTCATTCGAGATTTTAACACACGCTTCCGATGCGTAATATTTTGCCATTGCACCTTCTGTCGTCATTGGTTTTTTATGATTTTTTAAATAAGATGCTTTACGAATTAATAATTCTGAAGCTTCGATTTCTGTAATCATTTCAGCCAATTTGAAGTTAATTGCTTGGAAATTTGCAATTGCAGTTCCAAACTGATGACGCTCCTGTGCATATTTCAATGCTGCTTTGTACGCTCCTTTCGCGATTCCTAAAGATAACGCAGCAATCGAGATACGACCACCATCTAAAACCTTAAGCGCTTGTTTGAAACCATCACCAACATTTCCTAAACGATTTGCATCCGAAACACGTACATTATCGAAGATTAACTCTGCTGTTTCCGAAGCACGCATTCCTAATTTATTTTCTTTTTTACCCGATGTAAAACCTGGCGTTCCTTTTTCGATTACAAAAGCCGTCGCGTTATTTTTCGCTCCTTTCTCTCCTGTTCTTGTCATTACAACCGCAACATCACCAGAAATTGCATGCGTAATAAAGTTTTTCGCTCCGTTAATCACCCATTCATCACCATCTTTTACAGCTGTTGTAGACATTCCTCCCGCATCAGATCCTGTGTTATGCTCTGTTAATCCCCAAGCACCAATCCATTCTGCTGTTGCTAATTTTGGTAACCAACGTTGTTTTTGTTCTTCGTTACCGAATTCTAAAATATGATTTGTACAAAGTGAATTATGTGCCGCTACAGACAAACCGATAGAAGGATCAACTTGAGAAATTTCGTCTACAATAGATACATATTCATCATATGACAAACCACTTCCTCCATATTCTTCTGGGACAACGATTCCCATGAATCCCATTTTTCCAAGTTCTTTGAAAACTTCAACTGGAAAAGTTTGAGCCTCATCCCACTCCATTATATTCGGCTGAATATATTGTTTTGCAAAATCTCTTGCCGATTGCGCGATTAATGATAAATTTTCATTTTCTAAGAAATCCATTTTTTTGAGTTTTTTTTGTTTTTTATGACTTTCCTCCAAAAGTAATAAATTTCTATTAAGTGAAAAGTTTTTCTTTTACGATTATTTTTACTCATTAAAAATAATTGACTATCAGCGTGTTTAAGTTAATAATATCCTAAAAAAAAACAAATGTTTAAAGTCATTTTCGGAAATGATATTTGACATTTTAATTCGGATAAATTAATCCGAATTTTGTTTCAGAAATAAAATAAACATTATGAAAAAAGGACTATTAATATTAGGAGCAATCCTTACATCAGCAATTTCATTTGGACAAGAAGCTGGTGAATTACATATGCGCGTAAGAGCAACAGGTGTAGTTCCTATGGAAGATGCTAAAATTGAAGCTATAGGCGGAAATGTAGCGGTTACAAATAATCTTATTCCAGAAATCGACTTTACTTATTATATTACAAAAAATATCGCAGCCGAATTAATTTTAGGAACATCTAAACACGAAGTTGTTGCGGTAAATACTGCATTAGGAAATTTAGATTTGGGACGAGTAATGTTGTTACCTCCAACTCTTAATGTACAATATCATTTGTATCCAACCAAAAACCTAAAACCTTATGTTGGTGCAGGAATTAATTATACAATCTTCTATGATCAAGGGCAAGGAAAAGGTAGAAACGCAGCTGTAACTAGTGTAGATTACAAAAACAATGTAGGTTTCGGATTTCAATTAGGATTTGATTACAAAATCAATGATAAATTATACTGGAACGTAGATGTTAAAAAATTGTACTTGAATACTGACGTTACAGTTGGTGCAGCTTTAGACAAACAAGTTTATGTGCCAGCAGATGTAGATCTTAATCCTTGGTTAATCAGTACTGGTATTGGTTTCAAACTATTCTAAAATCGACCTTTTATATATATTATGATTTTTTATTAACCAACTAAAAGATCAAAAAGAGAAGCAATTGCTTCTCTTTTTTTATTTAAATTTATTTATATCAAAATATTGTTCATAAATAGGTTTCAATTCAGTCAAATTTGTACAAGGAGTTTGTTCTAATTTTCGAATTTCGATTCCCTTTTTATAATCACTTAGAATTTCCTCATAATTATTAATGTAATCATAAGCTCCTATTCCAATTTTCTTAAAATTTAAATCTTCATGTTTTATTACAGAAACTTTTTTGTTTGTGAAATAATTCTCATTTACATATAAAATATCGATTAAATCAATGCAATTACCTTCAAAACCTTCTGGAATTCTTCTTCCAAAAATATTATCATTCATCATAAAAGATATTCCGTAGAAAATTATATTATCCTCTTTAAAAATATCAATCACAACCGCTTTAATATTAGTATCCTCAAACAAAATAATATCTCCAAATTTGAATTTTAAATCAGAATCATCAATCTTACCATAATTTGTTTCACTTAAAGCATTATTCTCTGAAACTGATGGATTACAACAGAAAAATGAAAACAAAACAATGCAAATTCCAAAATATTTCATAAGATAAAATTTTACTCTTCCACTCTCTTATCTTCGATGTGATTTGTTCGAAAATATTCTCGAACCGAAACAAAAGTAGGTTCTATATGCACTAATACATCTTTTACTTGTGGCATTTTAGCTTGTACAGCATCTTTCAGATCATGACTAATTTTATGTCCTTCCACCACCGAAATCGTTCCATCGACTATTGCATGCAAATCCACATAATAATTCATTCCATTTTTGCGCACATTACATTTTTCAGTCGCCATAACACCAGGAACATGTGAAGCGATTTCTCTAATTTGCTCAATTTCATTTTCGTACAATTGCTCATCCATAATTTCTCCTAACGCAGGTCGAAGGATTTTGTACGCATTGTATAAAATAAAACTTGAAGCAAAAAGCGCCGCAACATCATCTGCTGCCTCCCAACCT
Organism: Empedobacter sp. R750; assembly: GCF_030324345.1. Taxonomy (NCBI): domain Bacteria; kingdom Pseudomonadati; phylum Bacteroidota; class Flavobacteriia; order Flavobacteriales; family Weeksellaceae; genus Empedobacter; species Empedobacter sp. R750. Next base: position 4,812 of record NZ_JACAGF010000006.1, read on the forward strand.
GGTCCCATTACCAACGAAATCGAAATTCCGATAAACGCCATTAATGATGTAATTGCATCTGAACGATGATGCCAAGCATCTGCTTTTAGAGAAGAACTGTTAGTCTCAACACTTTTTCTCATTACATACTGAAACGATAATTCTTTGAATAAAATAATTCCTCCAAGAACTAATAAGGTAAATGGTTTGGGTTGATGATGCGGTGTAATAATATTGGTAATACTTTCTTTTGCAATGATAATCGCAGAAACAATAAGGAAAGTAACCACTAAAAATGTGATTAACGCTTCTGCTTTTCCATGTCCGTAAGGATGATTTTCATCTGCAGGTTTTGCAGAATACTTTAGTCCAAAGAAAACAAATATAGAAGAAAAAACATCTGCCGAAGACTCGATAGCATCTGCAATAAGCGCGTAAGAATTCCCAAAATAACCAGCCAAAAACTTAATTCCAGCCAAAGATGCGTTTCCTACAATACTAAAAATCGAAGCTTTGATTGCTTTTTCCGAATTATCATTCATACCAAAAAAATAAGCCCTACAAATGTAAGGCTTATTCTAATTTTATATCTCGAAAATATTATTTTTCTAAGAATGGGTATTTATAATCTTTTGCAGGAACAAATGTTTCTTTGATTGTTTGAACAGAAGTCCAACGTAACAAGTTCATTGCAGAACCTGCTTTATCATTTGTACCAGAAGCACGCGCTCCACCAAATGGTTGTTGTCCTACAACTGCACCTGTTGGTTTGTCGTTGATGTAGAAATTTCCACAAGCATTTTTCAATGCTTTAGCAGCTAATTCTACAGCAGCACGCTCTTTCGCGAAAATTGATCCTGTTAATGCGTAAGCAGAAGTTTCGTCAACTAATTTTAAAGTTGCTTCGAATTCATTTTCATCATAAACATAAACTGATAATACAGGCCCGAAGATTTCTTCTACCATTGATTCATATTTAGGATTCGTTGCTTTGATAACTGTTGGTTGAACAAAATATCCAACTGAATCATCATAAGTACCACCAATTACAACTTCAGCTTCAGAAGATGCTTGTGCACGATCGATATATGCTTTAGATTTTTCGAAAGAGTTTTTATCAATAACCGCTGTCATGAAATTAGAGAAATCCTCTGGAGATCCTAATGTAACAGTTGCTAACATTTCTTTCATTTGTTTCTCAACTTCGTTCCATAAGTTAGATGGAATGTAAGCACGAGAAGCAGCAGAACATTTTTGTCCTTGGTATTCGAATGCTCCACGAACTAATCCTACAGCAACTTCTGTTGGACAAGCTGATTTGTGAACCATTACGAAATCTTTTCCTCCTGTTTCTCCAACGATACGTGGATAAGTTCTGTAATTGTTGATGTTATCTCCAATTTGTTTCCATAAAGTATTGAAAACTTTTGTAGAACCTGTGAAGTGTAAACCTGCAAAATCTTTGTGTTCTAAAACTGTTTTTGCAGTTTCTGCTCCATCAGTTAAGATCATGTTGATTACACCATCTGGTAAACCAGCTTTTTTGAACACTTCCATTGTTACTTTAGCAGCTAAAGTTTGTTTATCAGAAGGTTTCCAAACTACAACGTTCCCCATCAAAGCCATACAAGATGGTAAATTACCAGCGATTGCAGTAAAGTTGAATGGAGTAATTGCGAAAGTAAATCCTTCTAATGGACGATAATCTACACGATTCCAAATCCCTGGAGAAGAAATTGGTTGATCTGCATAAATTTCTGTCATGTATTGTACATTGAAACGTAAAAAGTCAATTAACTCACAAGCTGAATCAATTTCTGCTTGCATTGCATTTTTAGATTGACCAATCATTGTTGCAGCATTCATTTTTGCACGGTAAGGACCAGCAATCAAATCTGCAGCTTTTAAGAAAATTGCCGCTCTATCTTCCCAAGGCATTGCAACCCAAGCTTCTTTCGCTGCCAAAGCTGTATCAATAGCTTTTACAACATCTGCTTGCGTACCTTCGTGGAAATAACCAACAACTTTTTGGTGATCATGTGGAGGACGAATTTCTTTTTTATTTCCTGAAAAAATTTCTTCAGAACCAATGTATTGAGGAACTTCTGTTACCTCGTTAAACATTTTTTTGTATGCGTCTAATAATTGCGCACGCTCTGGCGTACCAGGAGCATATGATTTCACCTCTTCGTTAACAGCGTGAGGAATTTGAGCAAATGATTTTGACATTTTGATTATTTTGTTTGTTTATACTTTTCAAAGTTCAAATTTAAGAAAAATAAATGGAAATGTTTCAGTTCAGATAATTAAGTCTTTTACCACTTTAAACATAAAATTATCCATTATTCTTCCTCTTTATTCTCTTTTTTATCTTTTGTATGAAGAATTTGATTTTCGATATTCTCTAAATACTGAATCTGCATTTCCTGAATTTCTAATAATTTCTTATTCTGATGAACCAATAAATGATCTATTTTTTCACTTAATAATTTTATTTCCAATTCAGCTTTCAAGTTAATCTTATAATCATGTTCGGCTCTATCACGATCTTTATCTTCTTGACGATTTTGACTCATCATAATAATTGGTGCTTGTATTGCTGCTAAACAAGACAAAATCAAATTGAGTAAAATAAATGGATAGGGATCAAAACCTTTGTTGTGCAACATCCAAAAATTAAGAAACATCCAAGCCAATAAGAAAATAAAAAACGAAATAATAAATGTCCAACTTCCACCAAAAGATGCTACTTTATCTGCGATTCTATCGCCTGTTGTCAATGGTTTTGATGTATTTTCTTTTATATTTTCGGAAAGAATAGAATTATCACGAATCGCTTCCACTACATCTTGATCCAATTTTTCCATTTCACCTTTTTCTTGCGAAATCAAATTTGCAAAAAATTGACGACGATATTTATTCAATACTTTTATCGAAACATAATCTTCTTCGGTAATTGCGGGATAATCTTGTTGAATTAATTTAAAAATTTCTTGCTGAATTTCTTTTCCTTTTACAGCTTCGTAGCGATTAATTGGTTTTTGAGTTACAAAACATTTCATAATAATCTATTTTAGTCAAAAATCACATCACAAAAAACGCTCCTAAAATTAGAAGCGTTTTAATTATTAAAAGTTATTCGTGTAATAATCGAAATATTTGCAATTTGATTTTATTTCTTGATATGTTTTAGTGTCCGAATATTGTTTCAAATTTTTAAAATTAGAACGATAATTTGCCACTTTAAACGCTAAAATTTTATCTTCGTTATCATATTGATTTTCGTACAAACGTTTCAACACAGGGTCTTTTGCATTATAAAATCTTCCTTGTTCATTCTTCGACAATGCAAACAATATTTGCGCTTTCATTTCTTTGTCTTTTGTCGAATCAAATGCTTTTTTCAAATAATTTTCTGAAGGCGTAAAATTATCTACGTAATTTCCACCCCAACCAAAACTTTTGTAAAAGAAGTTGCTTGTTGCTTCATACTGATCGCCATAATTATTAAATTTTGGTCCATTATCATTGTTTCGATCAAATGTCAACAAATAACGATAATAGCCCAAAGTCGTCGTATTATAAAAGAAATTTCCCAACAAATAATTTGCTTTCGCAGCTTCTTCGGTATTTTTCTTTGCTATTTTATTCAATTCAATCATCGCATTTGTCAATTCTAATTTTGACATTTTTGGTTTGATAAATTTGAATTCATTCAAATATGGTGTTGCGATCACTTGATTTTCGTCACAATTAAAACATTCGATTTTATTGTAACCAAAAATTTTATTCGGAATATTATGATAGCCATCAAACTGATTTTCTACCCAAGTTTTGCTCTCTTTTTCTGTTGTATAATCGTAATCATAAACAAAATAAGCACTTTCTGACGTATGATATTTTTGATCAATCTTTTCAAATTCTTTCTTCGCCAAATCAAATTTCATTTCACCTAAATACAATGTTCCTTTGAAATCGGCTAGATAATCTGATAATTTGAACTGAATTTCTTTCGATTTTTCTGTTCTCCAATCCCATGAACTCGATTTTACTTTTGCATTAATCAAATACTTTTCGAAAGCTGTTTTATTCGATTTTTTATCCAATTTATCCAAATCATTGATAATCGCCCAATCCGGATTTGAGCCTAATTGTGTAATTTCATTGTGAATCAAAAATGCTTTTCCTTTGTCACCTTGCAGAAAATATCGATTTGCCAAAACATCTAAAATCACATTTTTCAAGTTCATTTTTTGATCATCTTCATCCGAATAATCATAAACATCTTCTGGCAATTTTGGATATTCATAATTCAAAATCGACGCATATTTTTGCATCAATTGATTCTCGAAACTATCTGAAATTTTCTTTTGTTCGAAAATCTCTAATAAAATTTCAATCACTTTTTTCTGTTGTTGAAATTCTTTCGAAGTTGAATTCACTTTGGCTAAATACGTTTTTGTTTCCGAAAAATTTTTGTTCAATAAATTAAGATACGCCACCGATAAATTCCAATATTCTTTGTCATTAGCTTTTGTTGCTTGCGATTTTGCCAAAGAAATTAATTCATTAATCTGAATTTCATCTTTCGAATTTTCATCAGAACTTCCATAATAATCGTTATTCGCTTTTACAGGCAAATACAAATCCGTGTATTTTTTTCGCACTTGCGACGAATCCCAATAATAATCTTCAGGATTTTGTTGCAAATATTCGCGCTCAATTAAATTGATAGAACGCGCAAATAAAATTCTCGCTTGTGGCGCATTTACATCATTTGCAATAATTTTTTTTGCAGGCGCCAACGGATTCGAAAAATCGTTGTAACCAATTAACAAATACAAATCATTTTTCTCTTGAATCGTTTTGGCATTGGCTAACATTTTCTCATAATTCAAATCTTCTGTCACTCGCATCGATTGATAAGCACTCATTTTTCGATCATTCGAATGAGAAAAAACTTCGAAAAAGTCATAATTCGCCTGAATATAATTTCCAAGCGCACGCTCCGCACCACCTTTTTGATCTAATGCATAATAGTACATCGAATTTTTGAGTCCTTGCGAAGCCACATACATATTAAAATAGTTGATGGCATCTTTATATTCGTGGAAATAATGCGCAAAACGTACCAATTGATAACCATAACGGATTTTTAATTCTTTGTCCGTTTCTGCATTCCAACTTTTCTTTAGAACTTCAAGAACTTTTTTATAATTTAGATTATTGACATTTTTTTCGGGACGATCGACATACGACCATTCACCATTATCGATGTAATAAAAAGCCATGTAAGGCTCTAAATACTTAGCATACGACAGATAAAGTAAACTTTGTTTATTCTTTTTTACCCAATCTGTTGTTGCAAAATTATAGTTCGAATTCGACGATTTTCCATTCTTTACCATCATATCAATTTCTTGTTTCGATGCTTTAAAAACCAACTCAAATGCTTGTTGATAGCTAATTCCCAACGTTTTTTGCCAATCCAAAATATTTTCATTCTTTTGATTTGCATCCATTGTATAATATGGATTATCCAAAGTCATCAAAAATGGCTGATATTGCGGTGCTTCGCTTAATGTTTGCGAAAAAAGATTGTAGTAATAATAATCTTCTCCACCACCATCAGCACACGCAAATACTTTGGTTAAACCAAAAGTTAAGCATAAAGTAAGTACTATTTTTTTCATAATTGTGTTGGTATTGTTTTCAAAAATTTTGAGTCTAAATGATAATAAATCAAGCGATAATTGTAAGATAATTTTGTATCGATAAATGATTTTGTTTCAACTAATAATTCGGGAGAAATCCTTTCAACTTTTATTGTAAAACCTTTACTCACATAAAAATTTCGAACAAAAAAATCATCTTCCACTTCATAAAATCCATTTCTGATTTTCTTTACAGGTTTTCCTATCAAATCTTGCTCCGAAAAGGAATTGATTAATTTTATTCTTCCTTGATGATTTGTCAAAATTGCCCACGAATAAATTGGCAAAGCAACATCTAATCTGATTGGATAATCGTTCAAGTTTTTTAAATAATCTTTTGCTATTTTCAAATCTAAAATCGAATTATTTTCAGATTGATCGGTTGGATTTTCTGTTGCATAACACATCAAAACCATTTTATCTAAAGGCGGAACACCTTCTTGTTCTTTAAATTTGACTTGATGCAAACGTAAAGTCGCTGAAAGTTTTTTGCCCGAAATATGTTTCAATTCTGACAAAAACATAAAATAATTTTCTCGCGTAGATTTCGTCCAATCACAATCTATCTGAATTTCATTGAAGTTTTTCAGACTTCCTCTTTCAGCCGTTTCACTCAAAAAATTATACACATCTTTTGCTAAAATTTTGACTTGATCTTTTGAAGTATTCAGAAAAGTTTGATTGGTAATAAAAACAGTCGGAATATAATTGACATTTAGTTTCGTTGCATCAAAATTCTGAATAATTCCAACCGGAGAAATTTTATTCAGCTTTTTATCCACATCAAAAAAACGAACGTAAACATTTTCCACTTTCAACGAATCAACCGCTTTTTTTTCTGTTTCGTTCACCGAATAATTACTTCGCCAATAATAAAAATCAATCGGCGATTTTTTGGTTTCGGAAGTACATCCAACCAAACTAATTATCGTAAATAGGATTAAAAATCTGAATAAAAATTTCATACTCAAATTTAACTCAAAATCTACAAAGCACAATCGATGAAAATAGTGAGATTTTATCAAATTAATTGTCGAAATTTATCCTTTATAATATTTAACTTGTTTAAACTTTAAAAAAAATCACCACATAGATACATAGAATATAGTTAAATATTTTATTTAGAAATCAGTAGTTTACTCATAGTTTTTCATCTTTGATGAAATTACTATACGTTTAATCTTATTTACTTGTTAAAAATCTATGTATCAATATTATAAAATAAATTAAAAAAAAATGAATGATAAAAATTTTCAGCGTGTAATCGAAATGTCTTTTGCGAGCGTTTATCCACATTATATCACGAAAGCACAAAAGAAAAACCGAACAAAAAAAGAAGTTGACGAAATTATTTTTTGGTTGACGGGTTATACTCAAAAAGATTTGGAAGAAATTTTAACCAATAAAACTAACTTTCAAGATTTTTTTGAAAATGCACCAAATTTTAATCCAAATGCAACTAAAATAAAAGGTGTGATTTGTGGTTATCGTGTGGAAGAAATTGAAAATCCATTGATGCAAAAAATTCGATATTTAGATAAATTAATCGATGAATTAGCCAAAGGAAAAACGATGGAAAAGATTTTGATAAGTTAGATTATTTCCACTTTTTAATATGCTCAATTGGTTGATTTAACTGAAAACTTAACGATTTCATTTTCGCTTTTATCAACTTTTTTCGTCCATAATAACTTCTTGTGTAATGCAATTCTGCATCGCCTACAAGTTGCAACCATTGTTGATGAAAATATTCGGCCTTTTTCTTGTGTTGACCAATAATTTCGGGAACCGAATGATAATCTCTTTGTTTGAAAAGCTTCATCAACACACTTTTTCGTTCGATAAAATAACGTGGATTATCAATTGGATTTAAAATATTTTCGAGCGAATCTAAAAAAATCGCCTTATCATAAGTTGTTGCCGACAATAAACTGCACGATATATTTCCAGATTTATCAACAGTTGTCAAAATATTTGATTCGCGCAATTCATCAGACAATAAATTAAAATGTTGCAAAGTATTGAATAACGCAACAGCTATTTTCTGAAAATCTTTGGTGATATCTCTATATTGAATATAAAGTTTGATGTTTTTGTAAAAATTAACTCCGAAATACACAATTCCGACCGTTGAGAGAAAAATTATGGTTGAAAGAAAACTTCTTTTCGACATCGAAAATAAAAGTGTTCGGATACTTTCTTCGAAAAAGAAAACGATAAAAGAGATGAATGAAAGAAGCAAACTTGTTGTTAAACTTTTTATCGACTTCGAATAATACAAATGTTTTGAGAAATCATATTCTTTTTCTCCGTCATAAAAATACTTTAATTCATTATCAATCTTTGTTCCTTCGGCAATAGAATTTGTCCAAGAATCTCTAATTTGAATATCATTTTTGCTCCATTCTATCGTCTGCTGATTGTAATTTTCAATTGATTCCACAGTGAATTGTTCAGGAAGATTTAGACGAGAAATACCATTCGAAATCGTGTTTTCCTTTTGCGAAATTCCAACAAAAGCTTCAAATCGTTGTTTCATTTTATCCAAATCTCCACCGCCATTTTGCGCAAACAAATCCAACGTAACCAAATGCCAAACGTTACTCACTTTATTTGGATCATCAGAATTTACACGGATTGCACGCCCACGCATCTGATTTGACGTTACAAAAGAACCTACATTACTCGCTAAAATCAAACTATTGATACTTGGTGCATCCCAACCTTCGCCCAAATAAGCGCGAGTTCCGACAATTATTTTGATAAAACCTTCATTGAATAATTTTGTTAAAACAGCCAACAAATTTCCTCTTGAATTATCTTCTGCAACAACTTCGAAAAAATTATCATCGAACATCACCGATTTGAACTGAATCGCTTCTGCTCTATCTTTGAACTGATAAATCATTTTTGGAAGAATGGTTTTCGAAACGATTACCATCGAACCTGTAATAATCGCAAGATGTGGAATTATTTCTGAATTTAGATTTCGAAGTTTTTCGAAAATTGGAAAAACGCCCAACTTTATTTTACTTGGTTCATTCTGTAAATTATCCGAATAAAATTCTTTTCGAATATAATCCGTCAAAATCACCATGTGCAAATTATCGCCCAAATGTTGATATTCTGAATTTACAATCTCAGCAATGCTATCAATCTTTTTTACACTATTTATAAGCGAATTTTTAACTTTTTGATTATAATGTAACGTAACCTTTTTCTGATCGATTGCTCCGATTCGTTTTAAATTCGTTAAAAATGGTTTCAAGAATTTCTCGTGTCTTAAATAAAATTCTTCATCTTTAAACAACAAATAATTGAACATACATTCTGCCCAATAATAATTGAAAGGCGGAAAATCGATCGTTTCATTTTCCAATAAATCCAAATGCTGAAAATCCAATGGCGTATCAAACGATTTCAGATAAATCACAAAAGACGCATACGCATCAAAATCTGCATAAATTTCGTCGAAACAACTTGCGGGCGTTTTGATAAAATCTAACGTCAAAACAAAATCATACAAAGCTGTATTTTCTTTGATTTCTTGGAAAAAAGATTCTACTTCTTCAAGGTTTTTAGAAATAATTTCACTCTCGAAATTTGTGGGAAATGAGCACAACAATAAATCTTGATGTGGACATAAATCTTTTTGTTTGACCAATTCTGGAACAGATATTTCGCAATCAATCGGACCACAAAAAGTAAGATAACGATTCCATTCTTCTTTGGCAACATCAAAAGGCGGAGTCGCAGTTAGCGCAACAACCTTTGGCGATAATTCATTTTTGATTTTATTGAGACTTTTCCACCATTCATTTTTTAGATGATGCGCTTCGTCTACAATCAAAGTTTTGACATTATTTTCTTTTAATAATTGAATCAAAGATTGTTCGTCTTTCATCATCGAAGCATGCAATCCCTGATAAGTAGAAATGGTAAGAAATTTTGGTTGATGAATATCCATCGAAATCCAATCAACTTCCTTATTATCAAGAAAAAGCTCAATAAATCGATCTTTCCATTGATTACGAATCGCTAAAGTTGGCGCTAAAATAAGCGTAGGCTCATTAATTCGAAGCATTACTTCCAATCCCAAAACCGTTTTTCCAGAGCCAGGAGGTGCTACAACATTAAGATGCGCATCTTCTAAATGAAATTCTAATTCATCTAAAACACGCTGTTGATAATCGCGCCAAGAATACTTAAATTTTATAGGTTGAGTGTTGAAAGTCATGATTGATAAAAAACTGAATTATTTATCTCCTCGAATTTCCAGTTCCATATCCCATCAATACATCGTATCGTTGTCCCCAAGGGCGATAGTAAAACAACGCTTGATATTGATTTTCAGTTTGCCAAAAACTTCCGCTCACATAACTTGGATCAATTTTTCCTGTTTTAGTATTTTTTACGACATATTGATAATTGTAATAACCTTGTTTCAAGAATAATTCGGTTACCCAAAATCCTGCATCGTCTTTTTCTAATTTTGAGTTTTCGTCAATTTCCCAATTATTAAAAGCTCCCACAACATACGGAACGTACAATCCATTTTGATCTTCGAAAGCGTCTAAGGCAAAATAAACCCACGAATAATCTGCTTCAGAATTTGCTGCATATTCGTTTCCATAACGATTATTTCGGATATAAAAATTTCCATTAATGTCTGGATAATCATCATAAGGTAAATTATATTTCGGAATATCTGCACGCAAAACAGTGTGGTAAACACTATCTTTTCTGAATGTTTTTTCTGTTGTTAAACTCGGAACTTCTAGATTTTTATTATCAAACCAATTATATTCTGCACCACCGTCAAACAAAATATTGGTATCATTATATGTTAATTGATTTGGACGAGAAAAAGATGGTCGATTAACAAAATAACCTTCATTCCAATTGTTATTTTTCATCAAAAATAATTTTGCTCCATCTGGAACTTCAGTCAAATTTTGTGTTCCGCTCGAAACTTGAACTTGTAAACGTTGATTTAACTCTTTTACCGTTGGATTATTGTAACGAGAAACCATCACACCAACATCTGCAATTGGCTGATAAACTGCAAAACGTTTCGTGAAAATTGGATTCGAATCATTTTCTAAATACACTTTCAACACATAATTTCCAGGCAATTTTACATTCATTTGCTCATTCGGAAATTGAATTTGATAATTGGTATATTTTTGATACGTATTGAATGAATTCTTATACGTGCGCGCATAATCAGCATTAACACCATTTAGAAATTCGGTCTGAAAAATATTCGATTCAGACCAATCTGCATTTCTATGTTCAATAGAATATTGATAACGCTTGTAACCTGCACTGATATCATCAAAAAGAAAAATCAATCTTTCGCTAGAACCTAACTTAATAATAGGCGTATTATCGTTTGTTTGTGGATTAAAAACTTGAACCGTCTTAATATTTTTTGGAGGAATTATATCCTGAAATTGTCCAAAAAGAACAGAAGTTAACAGACAAAGTATGATTGAATAAAATTTCATTTACATTATAATTTTGATTGTTAAAAATACAAAAAAAGCGCATGCCTTTTTTGAAAAAGACATACGCTTATATAACTCTAAAATTTATTTTTTAGTACAAAGCAGGAAACTCATTTGGTTTTGCTTCGCGCATCAATTCATAAACTTGTTCTGTAATATCATCAACAGAAGGTTTTGAGAAATAATCTCCATCAGTTGCATACGCAGGACGGTGAGCTTTCGCTGTAATCGTTAATGGTGCGCTATCTAATGTAAAATATCCACCTTGTTTCTCGATAATTTCTTGTAATAAGAATGCACTTGCTCCGCCCGGAACATCTTCGTCAACAATCACTAAACGATTCGTTTTGTTCAAACTTTTCGCTACATCAGCATTAATATCGAAAGGCAATAAAGATTGTGCATCAATTACTTCAACAGAAATACCTAATTGCTCCAATTCTTTCGCTGCATCCATCACAATTCTCCAAGTAGAACCATATGTTAACAACGTTACATCTTTTCCTTCTTTTGTAATTTCTACTTCACCAATTGGCGTTGTAAATTCACCGATATTAGTTGGTGCAGGCTCTTTTAGACGATAACCGTTCAAACTTTCTACTACAATTGCAGGTTCATCTGCTTGCATCAATGTATTGTAAAAACCTGCGGCTTTTGTTAAATCACGCGGAACCAAAACATTCACGCCACGAACCAAATTCAAAATTCCTCCCATTGGCGAACCTGAATGCCAAACACCTTCTAAACGGTGACCGCGCGTTCTGATAATCACAGGCGCTTTCTGACCTCCATTCGAACGATAAAGTACAGTTGCCAAATCATCAGAAATTCCTTGTAAACAATAAAGGATATAATCTAAATATTGAATCTCTGCAATTGGACGTAAACCACGCATCGCCAAACCAATTCCTTGACCAAGAATTGTTGCTTCGCGAATACCTGTATCCGAAATACGATCGATTCCATATTTTGCTTGAAGACCTTCTAAACCTTGGTTTACATCACCAATATTTCCCGCATCTTCACCAAAAACTAATGCCTTTGGATATTTTTCGAAAATTTTATCAAAGTTATCACGAACAATTACACGACCATCTTCTAGCGCTGGATTTTCTCCAAACTCAGGTTTTACTTGTGGAACTTGCGTTGCAGTACCAGAAACTAATTTAGTCGAATAAATTTCTTCTTCGCGTTTCATTTTAACATCTAACCAAGAAATTAATTCAGTTTTTGAAGTTAAATTTTCTGAACGAGTTAAACGAATAACTTTACGAACAGCTCCATAAACATCACGTTTGAAAGGGCTTTTCTTTGATTTTAGATTACTAATTTCAATATTGATAAAAGCTCCGTTTGCACTTTCTGAAGCAACTTTCGTTAATAATTCTAAAGCTTCATTTTTCAAATCTAAAATAGGATTCAAATAATCGTCCCAACATTGTTTTTGAGAAGCTTTTACTTCAGCTTTAACATCAGCTTCTAACTGATCCAACTCTTCCGCAGAAATAATTGCTTCCGAATGATCTGCAAATGCTAAAATATATTCACGGAATTTTGTGATTCCATCAAATTCTTTTTCCCACGTCAAACGCTCCTCTGATTTATAACGTTCGTGCGAACCAGAAGTCGAGTGTCCTTGCGGCTGCGTACATTCTTGCACGTGTACAATACACGGAATATGATGCTCGCGCGCAAATCTTTCTGCACGTGTATACGCTTCGATCAAAGCAGGATAATCCCACGCTTTTACAGTAATAATTTCGTAACCTCTTTCTTCTTCCGTTCTTCCGAAACCTGATAATAATTCAGAAAGATTCGATTTTGTACGTTGAAATTTAGCTGGTACAGAAATTCCGTAACCATCGTCCCAAATAGAAACAACCATTGGCACTTGCAAAACTCCACCAGCATTTATCGTTTCCCAAAAATGTCCTTCAGAAGTACTTGCATCTCCAATTGTTCCGAAAGCAATTTCATTTCCGTTTACAGAAAATTGTTGATCTTCGTCTGATTGAGGAACATTTCTAAAATATTTTGAAGCTTGTGCTAAACCTAACAAACGTGGCATTTGACCAGCTGTTGGCGAAATATCAGCACTCGAATTTTTTTGTTCTGTTAATTTTTTCCAAGAACCGTCTTCATTTAAAGAACGTGTTCCGAAGTGAGATGTCATTTGACGACCTCCAGATGAAGGTTCTTTCTCTAAATCTGTTAAAGCATATAATTGTGCAAAAAATTGTTCAACAGTTAATTGACCAATTGCGAACATAAATGTTTGATCGCGGTAGTATCCAGAACGGAAATCTCCATTTTTGAATACTTTTGCCATTGCAATTTGTGGTAATTCTTTTCCATCACCAAAAATTCCAAATTTTGCTTTCCCAGTAAGTACTTCTCTTCTCCCTAAAAGACTTACTTCGCGAGACATAAAAGCCGTCTTGTAATCATTAATGATTTGACTTTTAAACTCTTCGAAAGTAATTTTATTTACCTCTTTTGTTTCCATTTCTTTTGTTTGTTGCATCACAAATTTAACAAAAGATTTGTAACTTACACCATACAATTTGCGTCTAACGAATAGATTATAGAATTGTATCATCCAATTAATAACTATAAAAATAAATACATGAAAAAAACTTTACTGAGTATATGTCTGGTTTTTGCCTTTGCAAATTCACCTTACTTAATGGCTCAAACGAAATCTGGAAGCGCAACTTTTGTGACGCAAGTAGAAGGAATTAAGGAGTACAAACTACCAAATGGATTACAAGTTTTATTGGTTCCTGATCAATCGCAAAGTAATGTTGTGGTAAATATTGTGTACAATGTTGGTTCTAAACACGAAGGTTATGGCGAAAAAGGAATGGCGCATTTGTTAGAACATATGTTGTTTAAATCAACAAAAAATTTAGGCGATATCAAGAAAATGTTATCTGACAAAGGTGGACGCGCAAATGGAACAACATATTATGATCGTACAAATTATTACGAAGTTTTCCCATCAAACGAAGAAAATTTACGTTGGAGTTTAGAAATGGAAGCTGATCGAATGATTAATGCAACCATTAAACAAGAAGATTTGGACAAAGAATTTTCGGTTGTACGTAATGAATTTGAAATTGGTGAAAATGATCCGTCAGGTGTTTTAATGGAACGCGTTATTTCTGCTGGCTATTTATGGCACAATTACGGAAAATCTACCATTGGATCTAAAGAAGATATTGAGCGTGTAAAAACGCCACAATTGCGCAAATTCTACGAAAAATATTATCAACCAGATAATGCAACTTTAATTATTGCTGGAAAATTTGACGAGAAAAAAACGATGGAATATGTGAATCAATATTTTGCTTCGATTCCAAAACCAACACGTGTTTTAGATGAAATTTTAACAGTTGAACCAGCGCAAGATGGTGAAAAATTTGTTGAAGTAAAACGTGCAGGAGATTCACAATCGGTTGGTGTAATGTATCACGTTGCGGCATATAGCGATAAAGATTATGCAGCGATTGATGTTTTAAATAATATTTTAACTTCAGATCCTTCTGGATATTTGTACAAATCTTTGGTTGACACACACAAAATTGCTTCAATTTGGGCGTATAGTCCAGAAGTTCGCGATGCGAGTTTTTTCTATATTGGAACTGAAATTCCAAAAGAGAAAAATATCGAGCAAACGAAAAATGATATTCGTGCAGAATTAGACAAAGTTGCTACAATTAATTATACTGATCAAGATGTGCAACGTGCGAAAGCAAGTATTGTGAAAAACATCGAAAATCAAAAAAATAATACGATTAATTATGCTATTGGTTTAACAGAAATTGTTGGTGCTGGTGATTATCGTTTAGGTTTCTTGTACCGCGATAATATCGAGAAAGTAACCAAAGAAGATGTAAAACGTGTTGCTGAAAAATATTTTAGAGCGAATAATAGAACAGTTGGAACTTTTATTCCGACAAAAGATGAAATTCGTGTAAAACCGACTGAATTAACTAATAAACAAATCACAGAATTAGTTTCAAACTACAAAGGTCGTGCAGTTGAGAAAGAAGCAAAACCATTTGAAGCTTCGATCAAAAATTTGAAAGCTCATTATGCAGAAGGAAAATTGAACAATGGTCTAAAATATGGAATCATCGATAAAGAAATTAAAGGTGAAAAAGTAATTCTTTCGTTTAATTTACCTGTTTCGAATGAAAAAGATTTGGCAAATAAAGGAATGATTGGTCAACTAACAGCTGAATTATTAATGTCTGGAACGAAGAATCTAACAAAAGAACAAATCAAAGATCAATTAGATGCTTTAAAATCTTCGGTTGGATTTAGATTTGGAGGACAAAATTTATCTGTTACAATCAACACGTACAAAAATTCATTAGACAAAACTATGGATATTGTGCGTCAAATCATTACAGAACCTACTTTCCCAGATGCTGAATTAGCGAAATCTGTGAACGAATATGTAACATATTTAGATGCAAATACAAACGATCCACAAGCATTAGCCTTCAACGAAATTAGTCGTTTAACATCTAATTATCCTAAATCTTCTATTTTCTACACAGCTTCTTTTGCTGAAACGAAAGATGATTTGAAGAAAATCAAACAAGCTGATTTAGTTGATTTTTATAAAAATATTTTAGGTGCGCAAAATGGCGTTGTTTCTATTGTTGGAACAAATGACAAAGCTAAAGTTGAAAAATTATTGAATGATACTTTTGGTAAATGGAACAGCAAATCGAAGTACGAAAAAGCGTATCCGACTTTTACAGCAACGAAAAAAGAGGATAAACTTTACAACATTCCAGACAAAGAAAATGCTGCTGCAGTTGGATCAATTAACTTCAAAATGAATCGTGAGAGTGCTGATTACGCCGCAATGGTTATGGCAAATGAAATGATTGGAAGTGGAGGATTTTTATCTGCTCGTATTCCAATGCGATTAAGAGAAAAAGAAGGAATCAGCTACGGCGCAGGTTCTTATGTTTCGATTCCAAGCGATCCTAAAAACGACGTTTCTTCTTGGGGATATTATGCATTCTTGAATCCAACAAAACGTGAAGCGGTTGAAAAAGCATTGAAAGAAGAAGTTGCAAAAGCATTGAAAGATGGTTTCACAGCGGACGAATTGAAAACAAATATTGTAAGTTGGAAAAACGGACGTACGACTTCTTTGGGAACTGACGGAACTTTATTAGGTTTATCGAATGGTTATTTATTGAACGGAATTTCGTTTGATGAATTTGATAATTTAGAGAAAAAAGTAGATGCATTGAATGTAAACCAAGTAAACGAGGTTTTCAAAAAGTACATTTCTTTGGATAAATTGACTTCTGTTTACACAGGAACTTTTGATAAAAAGTAAATACAATTCATATTAATTAAAAGAAAGCTTCAGATTATTCTGGAGCTTTTTTTATGATTTATTTAGAATAAAATTCTATCTGATTATTCATTTTCGGTCTAAAATGTGAAAAAATTTGTTAAAAAACCCTCATTTTAACATCATCATAAGTTTTTGGCATCATAATTTCTTAACACTAGAAACAATAAAAAAACAATTAACCTTAAATAATAATTCATATGCAAGGATTAGAAGAAAACAATCAACCAACAAACAAAGGAAAAAACGGTTTAGTAGTTCCTTTGGCATTAGTCGGAATCTTATTAGCAGGAAGCGTAGGATATAATATTTATCAAGCAAACCAAATCGGGAATCTTGAAAAAAATGAATCTTTAAATTCTCAAATCCTTAAAAACGAAACGGGTCAAAAAGATCAAATTCGTAAACAATATGATTCTATTTTAAACGACTATACACAATATAAAGCTCGTATCGAAGATCGTAACAATTTATTGGGCGATAAAGAAAATATGATTCAGTTAAAGAATCAAGATATTCAAGAAATTCTAGATAAAGACAATCCTACTGCAGAAGAAATGAATCGTGCTCGTAAAATGATCAACGATTTAGAAGGAAGTGTAAAAAATTACAAATCTGAAGTTGCGCGTTTACAAAAAGAAAATGCAATTCTTGTACGTAGTGTTGACGAATTAAATAATAAAAATTCTGCTTTAACAACAGACAACAATAATTTAAGAGAAAACAATAAAGAGTTAACATATAACTACGAAACAGAAAAAAGTGTTCGTCAAAAAGACAATGCAATTTCGAAAGGAAAGATTAATGAATTAAGTTCAACTTTATCTGTTTCGAATCAACAAATCAAAGGAATTCGTGTAAGAAATAGCGGAAAAGAAGTTGAAAAAACACGTGCAAAACGTATAGATAAAATTCGTGTTTCTTTTGATGTAGATCGTAATTCGAGAACAGAATCTGGAGAGAAAAAATTATATGTTGCTATCTATAATCCTGATGGAACTTTAGGAAGATATGGAAATGCACAAGGTGGACAAATTGAATTGAGATCTGGAGATACAGTAAATTTCTCTGATGCAATCAACTTTAATTACACAAACGGACAAACAAAAAATATTACGTTTGATTGGGAAAACGAGGAATTCCAAAAAGGAGTTTACACGTTCAATGTTTACGAAAATGGATTTAAGATTAGTCAAGCAAAAATAACCCTAAACTAATTATTGATACAAGACTAACCAAGAAAGCTCAGCAATTGCTGAGCTTTTTTTGATTTAATATATTTTTTAAATATTATCGTTTCAAAAGATTAATACTAACAGTTGCCAATTCGTTGTTTGGATATTTTTTGAATAATGTTTTATCTGGAACCAAACCAGTTTCTTGACAAATACGATGAAAAACATCTACTTCCACAATATATTGATCCGAGAATCCATGCGTCGCATCATACGCTGTTGCAGGCGTATTTCCTAAATTCTTCGCCGTTAAATCTGGAGAAATCGTATGTAATTCGATCAACAACAATCCAAATTTATCTACATAAGGCGCCCATTTTTTAAGATGATTCAATAAGTTTTGTTCCACATCATTGTTTGATAATCGTTTTCCTCTAAATGCAAAAGCTCCTGTAGAAGCACTAATTCGATTTGTTTTGACATCATTTACATCTTCCCAAATTCGATTATGATCTAAAAATGTACGGATATTTAATAAATCACTCAACTCTATTGAATAATCATTTTTCAAATCCGTTGCCAAACGATCTGGATCGCCAATATCGCCCCAAATCACTTTTGCCCAAATATCATTTTTAATTAAATTGGCACGCGTTACTTTCAATGCTGCTTGATTATAATCTGCACCAACCAAGAAAAGTGGGTATTCGTCTAGATGTTTTCCGCGTAAGGTTTGACGTTCTATGACATCATACAAATGTTGCAAAAGCGCTCCATTTCCACATCCCATATCCAAAATCCCTTTCGGTTGCTCTTCTATCGGACGATTGAAAATATCTACAATAAATTCATCTATCACTTTGAAATAAGTGGAATGCGCTCCTCCACTACCCCAAACATTCATTTCGCGATTAACATGTTGCTCATCTTCACCATCGGTAATTTCACGCAATTTTGTTGGCGAACCGAAAAGTAAATCATTCAACTTTGCAAACATTGGTAAATAAGAAACTGTAACACCATACGATGTTGCACGACGCGCAAAAAACAATCCTATTTCGGTGAATTTATAGTTTTTTTCGTGTTTAGTAAACCAACCTAATTCGGTTAATCTTTCCAATATTTTTTCGAAAGTTTGTGGATTTTTGTGAAATTCATCTGGATTGAAAGAGGCTTCCATAAAGTATTTATGAAACAAACCGCTCATTCCCATTCGCACAATAATTGGTCCAACTAAAACGCCTTCGATATGTTTGGTAATTTGATAATGCAAAGGTTTTTCAAGAAACTCTTCGTCATCAGCAGTCATCAAATAAGTTTTATATTTATCAAATAATTTGATCCATTTTTTACAAAACTCATCCGAAAAATCATGTTGATTGATTACCTCATTTTCTGCCAAAAAAACAGCTAAATCATGGTAAATATCAATATTAGTAAATGCGCGATCCGAATATTTATTGGTTTGAATTTCGACATTATCTTTCGCATTGTCCACCGAATATTCTAACATATTCTGCGAAGCCAATACACGCAAAGCAACATTTAGATAACCTTCGTTTGCCTGAAATTCTTTTGTCAATTCTTCTAACTGTATAGTTTTGTGCTCGACAATGTAATGCAAAGCTCCTTTTTTAGCCAAAGCGCTTAATACCGGAGCCGTTACCAAACCATCGAGATGTCTAAAAATTAGCGATCTCAAATATTTTTTATCCATTTTGGTTGATTTTTTCTACTATAAATATATTGAAAATTGCGAAAAGTTGATGTGAAGGTTATTGTAAAATTTTAAAAATCAGAAATAAAAAAAACCTCATCTATTGATAAGGTTTTTGATGTATGTGATTAATCAATTTTGATAAAATTACCATTCAGATCAAATTTCAAATCGACATTATTTTGTAACAATTCTACTTTTATTTCTTTATCTTTTGTATCCATTTCAATTGATTTCGCATCAATTTTAGGATATTTAGTTTGAAGATATTTTTGAATATTATCTGGGAAAAATTTAATCGGAATCGCTTTTCCTAGACCATTTTTCACTTCCTTCCAATCACCATTATCTGTAAATTCTATTTTTGTTCCGTCTTTCAACTGAATATTATATGTTGTGATATTGCGTTCAACTTCTTTTATCGCATTCACGAACTCCATATTACCAAAGTTTTTCGAAACAAAATTTTGTGCATTAACAGGCAAATTATTTGCTGAAATAACGGTTTCATTCGGGTCAATATTTACCGTTTTTTGTTGACCATTATCTTGCAAAACCACATAGGTATTTGACGAAGTCGATGACTCTGGATTATTTGCAATATCACTCTCCAAAACAATTGGCTGTTCTGCAACTTCAGATTTATTTGTTACAACTTCTGTGTTTTCTGTTTTCTTCGATTCGCACGAAGATAAAACTAAACTTAAAATGGCGGCTGTTGATAAAATTATTTTTCTCATGATTTGGATTTTAAACGTTTATCAACAAGCATTATACCATAAAAAAAGCTGGTTAAAAATTTAACCAGCTTTTAAGAAATTATTTTTTCTTCTGAACTAAAATCAGGTACTCCCAAGGTTTTAATTTCAGTTTTGTTGTTGCATCAAATGTGACATCTTCGTTGTTCATAAAGTTTTTATACACCCCATTGATTGGAACTGTAATTTCTTTATTTGCTTTCGTAAAATTCGCAATAAAATAAGCTTCTGTCGTATTTTTTTGACGCTTAAACGCTAAGATAGATTTATCATCAGATGTTTTCAAACGTTCGTAAGAAGCCGCTTTTTTCGCTCCATTAAATGCTTCATTTGTGATTTTAAGTTCTCCTAACTTTTCGTAAACGCCACGCATTTTTGAAGTTGGATTACGATCAATAGAATCTTTAACAAAGAATTTTAAACGACGATTAAAATCTTCTTCTTGTCCATTATAAATCAACGGAATTCCTGGTAAAGTATATGTTAATGCAGCAAATGTTTCCACTGCATCACCCATTCTTTCATATTCAGTTCCAGCCCAAGAATTTTCGTCATGATTTGATGTGAACAATAATTTATAATCATCGGCTTGCCATTTTTTCGGAATCGAATCCATGTACGCATCAATCGCAGAAACGTTTTTCTTACCTTTTGCAATATCATTCATGATATGATGAATTTCCCAACCGTAAGCGGCGTCGAATGCATTATTTGCTAACAAATCTGGCTTCTCTGTTTCACCTAACATAAAAATTTCACGACCATTTGTCAATTGTGGTTTTGCTTCGTTCCAAAAATCTGTCGGAACTTCATGCGCCATATCACAACGGAAACCATCAATTTTGAAATCATCTAACCAATATTTCATATCGGCAATCATCTGTTTGCGCATTTCTTTGTTATCGAAATTTAACGCCACAACATCCGACCAATCGTAAGGAGAATGCATTTTTCCGTTCTTATCTTGTTCGTACCAATTAGGATGTTGTTTTACCCAAGGATGATCCCAAGCTGTGTGATTCGCAACCCAATCCAAAATCACATAGATTCCGTTTTTGTGCGCTTCATCAACTAATTTCTTGAAATCTTCGGCATTTCCAAATTCTGGATTGATTCCTCTATAATCTTTGATCGAATAATACGAACCTAAACCTTCTTTTCGATTTTCTTCTCCAATTGGATAAATAGGCATAATCCAAAGGATTTTAACACCTAATTTCTTGATATTCGAAATCTCTTTTGTTACCGCTGCAAAAGTTCCTTCTGGTGAAAACTGACGAACATTCACTTCATAAATCACAGAAGTTTCCGCCATATCAGCCGTAAAAGGTAAAATACCTTGTTGTTTCATTTCAGTTTTAACATCTTCTGACTTTGTTTCCTTTTTGCTTTCACAACTTGTTAAAAACAAAGTTGTCATCAAGGTTAAACCAACTATTTTTTTTATCATTTTTCTTCTATTACTTCTCAAAAAATTAATTCACTTTCTCTAATAACACAATATCAGAAGTCGTGTTCAATTCTAAATTTCCGTTCACAACTTTTCCAGAAAAACCTGAATAAGCATCGCGAACTTTGGTACCATCTTTCCAAACAGAACTTACATTAATTGTGTTTTTACCAATTGGCATTTCCAAACCAATCACCACTTCGTCTGTCTTATATTTTCTTGTAAAAATATACGGAGAATTTTGCAAATCTGTTTGATTTCCTGCTCCAACTGCTGGATGATTTCGTCTAAATTGTCCTAATTTTTGGTAATGGTTCAATAATGATTCCGTTTCTGAATTTGGTTTAATATCTTCCCAATTCATATTCGAACGAAGATTTGCATCTCCATCAACACCTTCAATTTCTAGCGGACGAGCCGTTTCGTCTCCATAATAAATTTGAGAAATCCCTGGCGCTAATAACAATCGAGTTCCCGCATCCCAAGGATTTTGACGATCTTTATCAAAAGGCGAACCATCATCGTGAGAGGTAATGTAGCTCATCACAGACTTTCCTTTCATCTTGTTTTGAAGAATATCATTGTATCGATCAAAAACTGTTTGATTGGATTCTTTTTGAGTTGAACGTAAATCAAAATTGATCAATGCATCAAATCCATTCTCAAAATAATTAACCGTTTTATCAGGGAAATTATATTGTTGACCATCATTAATCGAATATCCATAAACTTCTCCTAACAAGAAAAACTTGTTTTGATCCAATACTTTTGTAGGATTATTCGCTTTATATTCTGCGAAAGCATCTTGACAAATTTCTTCGAATTTCTTCCAAACATTTTCTTCCGTATGTTTCACCGTATCGACACGATAACCATCAATTCCATACTTACGAATATAATCTGAAAGCCATTTCATAATGTAATATTTCGGTGCTTTTGGAAGGTTATATTTCGCGAAAAAAGCATTCAATTCAGCAACTTCTTTATCCAAACGACCTTCTTTTGACCATTTTGCTAACAATTGCGGTGGCAACATTACATCATTTTCAGATTCCGTTAAAATGTCTGGTAGATTTTTCACCAACGTACATTCTATCGTCGTTTTGTAAGATTCATAGGTACATTGTGGCGATACACGAACCCAATCAGCAGGAAAAACGCCGTCAGAATTTGTCACTGGACCTGTGTGATTAATCACCGCATCCAACATAATACGAATGCCTTTCGCATGGGCTTTGTCAACCAATTCTTGCAACTCTTTTTCAGTTCCCCAGTTTTTATCAATCGACGTCCAATCTTTTGTCCAATAACCGTGAAATCCATATGTTTTTCCTTGACCTTCGTCTACAAAACCGTGAATTTGCTCCACAATCGGTGTCATCCAAATCGCATTAACTCCTAAATCTGAAAAATAATTATCTTCTATTTTATTGATTACTCCACGAAAATCTCCACCTTCAAAACCTCTTAATTTAGACGTTTCAGCAGTTCTTCCGTAATTGATATCATTCTTTTTATCTCCATTCTCGAAACGATCGGTCAACAAAAAATAAATATTTGCACCATTCCAAACAAATGGTTGTTTTTCTGAATGATTTGTTTGCGTAGCTTGTGTTGTTGTTTTTGAACAAGAGCTTAAAAACAATGACGCTATTCCTAATGTGAAAAGTATTTTTTTCATAATACGTTGTATGTTTTAAGTTCTACGTTTTAAGTGAAATATTTCTCAACTTATAACGTAGAACTTGTAACTTAAGACTTATTTAATCTCTTTAATGCTAATTGCAAAACCTCCACCAGCTTGAGATGTTAAATCTAAAACAGATTTTGAATCAACCTTTTTTGTTTCGATTTTATAGGCTTGAGGATTTGTTTTATAATGCGCATCTTTTGCATCAGCATAGATTTTCGCTTCGTATTTTTTTCCTTTATCTAAGAAATCTAATTTGATTTTCGTTGAACGTGGCGTTTCACCATTTACATTTCCAACAAACCAATTATTTGAGTTTTTGTCTTTACGTGCAATTGTTAAATATCTTCCTGGTTCAGCTTCTAAATAGTTAGAATCTTGCCAATCTACAGGTACATCTTTGATGAATTGAAATGCATCAGAAAATTGTTTGTAATGCTCAATAATATCAGCAGCCATTTGCAAAGGCGAATACATTGTCACGTATAAAGCCAACTGATTTGCAATCGTAGAATTGACGTGAGAATGGTTGTTTGGATTTAATTTTTTCACATCCATTTCGAAAATACCAGGCGTGTAATCCATTGGCCCACCTAAAAGACGCGTGAAAGGTAAAACCGTTACGTGATTTGGTTTAGAACCACCGAAAGCTTGGTATTCTGTTCCACGAGCAGATTCGTTTCCGATTAAATTTGGCCATGTACGCGCAACTCCTGTAGGACGAACCGCTTCGTGAGCATTAACCATAATTTTATATTCAGCCGCTTTTTCGATTGCATATTGATAATGATTAATCGTATTTTGGCTGTAATGATAATCTCCACGAGGAACGATATCACCTACATATCCACTTTTTACAGATGTATAACCGTTATCGTTCATGAATTTATAGGCTTTTTCCAAATGTCTTTCATAATTACGAATAGAACCCGAAGTTTCGTGGTGCATCATAATTTTTACACCTTTAGATTTTGCATAAGCATTTAACATTTTCACATCAAAATCTGGATAAGGTGTTACAAAATCGAACACATAGTCTTTGTGATTACCGAACCAATCTTCCCAACCTTCGTTCCAACCTTCAACTAAAACAGCATCAAATCCGTTTTCTGCAGCAAAATCGATGTATTCTTTTACATGTTCGTTATTTGCTCCATGTTTTCCGTTTGGCTTCGCATTTTTATAATCGGTTACACCTAATTGTACTGTCGGAAAATCATCTGTATATGCCCAAGAGCTTTTTCCTGTAATCATTTCCCACCAAACACCAACGTATTTTACAGGTTTGATCCAAGAAGTATCTTTAATTTTTGAAGGTTCATTCAAATTATAAACCAATTGCGGACCTTTGAAAGCAACTTCTCGTGCATCATCACTCGCAATAATAGTACGCCAAGGCGTATTGAAAGGCGCTTGTAAATAACCTTTATCACCCAAAGCATCAGGAGTCAACCAAGATTCAAACGTTAATGTTTTATCATCTAAATTCAAACTCATTGCAGGATAATTAATCAACGCTGCTTCGTGTAAATTGATGTAAAGTCCATTTGTTGCTTTCATCATCAAAGATGTTTGTACTCCTGTTTTTGAGAAAGCTTGTTGAGATGCATTTCCAATATAAGCTTTATCAAATAATCCTCTAATTTCTGATAATTTAGATTCTGTGTAATCGTATTCTTGCGTATCGTAATCACCAGGAATCCAAAAAGCAGTATGATCTCCTGCCATTGCGAATTGTGAATGCTCTTCTTTGATCACAAAATATTTCAAATTCTTTTGTTCTGGGAATTCGTAACGGAAACCTAATCCTTCATTAAACAAACGAAAACGAATAATCATTTGTCTATCTGTATTTGGTTGAGAAACCGTCACCGCTAATTCGTTGAAATTATTTCTGATTTTGTCTACTTCTCCCCAAACCGGTTTCCAAGTTTCATCAAAAGTTGATGTTTTAGTATCAATAATTTTGAAACCTGATAAGAAGTTTGCAATGTCTTTTGCACGCTCATCTTCTACTCGATCTTGCACTGCAAAATCCATTTCTTTATGCTTCGTTTTAAACTCAAATCCTAAATGACTTGGTTTAACCACATCTTTTCCTTTGTATTTTAACTGATAAGTAGGTTTTCCATCTTTAGACAACGAAAAATCCATTACAAAATTTCCGTTTGGAGATTTCAATTCTTGTCCATAAACCATATTCATCATCGCGATTCCTAACCCCAGTATAAACTTAAAGTTTTTCATATTTCTTGTTTTTGTTTTATTGTCTGTTTTATGCTTTACGCCTAATGCGTAAAGCAATAAATTTCTTGTCAAGCTGAACTTGTTTCAGCTTCTCATTCTCTACTTTATGTGATCCTGAAATGAATTCAGGATGACTTTTATATTTCATTCATTTTTGTCTTGACACAAAAACGAATCAAAAAAGTCAAGGCGGTAAATCTATTTGACTAAAAATTTAAACCGTTTCGAGAATGATTTAAAAATTCGCTATCGCTCATTAAATCATTTTTACTCTTCACTTTTTAAATTTTATTTACGTCATATATTTAATGCCATTTTTTATAATACGTTTTCAGAATAAACGTGAAACCTACTACTTTCCAAGTTCAATAATCATCGAAGATTTACCATCAATTGTGATTTCTCCGTTTGTATTGATTGGTAAAACTTTGTCCGAAATAATATCTTTTCCAGAAGTAAATCCGTTTAATGATTCTGCAAAACGATCTAATTTGAACGTTTGTTTTTCTGGATTTGCATTCAAAATAATCATTACAGATTCGTTTTCATTGTATCTAAAATAAACGTAAACATTATTTTGTGGCATGTAATGTTTTGTTTTTCCTGAATGAATAACTTCTTTATTTTTTCGCCAATTGAAAAGTTTTGCTGTAAAATCGTGAAACGTTTTTTGCTCCGAAGTTCTTCCTTCATTTGTAAAAGCCGATTGTTTATCTGACTTCCAACCTCCAGGAAAATCTTGTCGAATTGCTGCATCACCTTTACTTTTATCTCCTCGCATCCCAATTTCAGACCCGTAATATACTTGAGGAATTCCGCGAACAGTCGAAATTAATGACAAACCAAGTTTATAATCATTCACATCTCCATTCATAATTTCGTTCCAACGTTCTGTATCGTGATTTTCCATAAACACAAACATATTGTTGATATCTGGATATAGAAAATCATTGGTGAACGAATTATACAATTTAATCATTCCTTTATCCCACGATTCCTCTTCCTTGATTGCTTTTGGCAATTCTGAAAACAATGGAAAATCCATTACAGAAGGTAAATACGAATTATAATTATCGATTTCAGCAATTTTAGAATCTTTTTGCCAATACGAAATATGCGCAGACGAATACATCCAAGCTTCTCCAACTACATTGAAATTTGGATATTCTGTCGTAATTGCTTTCACCCATTTCGCCATTCCTTCTTTGTCATTGTACGGATATGTATCAACACGCATTCCTCCTAATTCTGCATATTCTATCCACCAAATTGCATTTTGCGTCAAGTAATTTAGCACTAACGGATTTGATTGATTCATATCTGGCATTGTATAATCAAACCAACCATTCAACGCTTCTTTTTTGTCTACTTCTGCAGCGTTTTTATCAAATTGAGTTGTTGTACGATAATTGGAACGACGGAAACCATCTTTTCCTCCAGGAAATTTGTGAATCCAATCTTGCGAAGGCAAATCCTGAATCATCCAATGCGAAATTCCCCAATGATTTGTCACATAATCTTGAATCAACATCATTCCACGTTGATTTAATTTCTGCGATAATTCGCGATAATCTTCATTGCTTCCGTAACGTCCATCAATCTTATACAAATCAGTTTGTGCATAGCCATGATAGGAATGTTGTTTCTCGTTATCTTCATTAACAGGCGTTAACCAAACCGCTGTTGCACCAAGATTTTGTAAATAATCTAAATTGTTGATAATTCCTCGCAAATCCCCACCATGACGACCATCTGGAATAGAACGATTGGCTTTATCTGTTAATTCTTTCTTCGAATCGTTGCTTTCATCACCATTTGCGAAACGATCTGGCATAATCAAATACACCATATCTTTTGATGTAAAAGATGTTCGATTTGCAGAATTTGGTTGACGATCTTTTAATTCATATGTATACGAATCAACAATTTTATTTTTGTTTTTGATGTTAATTTTGAATGATGATTTGTTTACTTCATTCGTATTAATCGTTACAAAAACATAATTTGGATTTTCAGTTTTCTGTAAATTTTGAATTTTAACATTATCTGATAATTCAATATTGTATTTACTAATATCTTTTCCATAAACTAGAATTTGAACTTCTGGATTTTTCATTCCTTTCCACCAAAACATTGGCTCAACTTTTTGGATTTGAGCAAACGCAAATGTTGATAGGAAAGATGATAATAATAGTATTTTTTTCATGTGTTTTGTTTTTTTAGATTCCTCCATTCGTCGGAATGACATTTACTTTACTACATTAATGAAATTGTCATTCTAAGTTTATCGAAGAATCTTATTATTATTCATTTTTGTCTTGACACAAAAACGAATCAAAAAAGTCAAGGCGGTAAATCTATTTGACTAAAAATTTAAACCGTTTCGAGAATGATTTAAAAATTCGCTATCGCTCATTAAATCATTTTTACTCTTCACTTATTAAATTTTATTTACGTCATAGATTTAATGCCATTTTTAAAATACGTTTTCAGAATAAACTTAGAACGTAGAACTTAAAACCTATTACTTTAAATAAAAATACCCTGAAAACCGAAGCCTTCAAGGTATTAGATTCCCTTTATTAAATCGAAGGCTGAACAACTACTTTCTGGTCGAAAACATAAACCTCTAATGGTTCTGTTCCTTCCAATTCAAATGTTGTTTCTCCTTTATTTACAATAACTTTTAGGATTTGATGACGGAAATTTACTTTAAATGTAAAACCTTCCCATTGTTCTGGTAAACGTGGCTCAAAATACAATTGATCGTTTTTCACACGCATTCCACCAAATCCTTCTACAATCGACATCCAAGTTCCAGCCATAGATGTGATGTGCAATCCTTCGTGAACTTCTTTGTTATAATCGTCTAAATCTAAACGAGAAGTTCTCAAATAAAATGTATATGCTTGCTCCATTCTCCCCAACGTTGCCGCTTGAATAGAGTGAACACAAGGCGATAATGATGATTCGTGAACCGTTAATGGTTCGTAGAAATCAAAATGTTTTTCTAATTGTTCCTTCGAAAATTGATCTTCAAAATAATAGAACGATTGTAAAACATCTGCTTGTTTGATATAAGCCGAACGTAAAATTCTATCCCATGACCATTTTTGGTTAATTGGACGTTCTTCTTTTGGTAATTCAGAAACAGGTGTTAAATCTTTATCCAAGAAACCATCTTGCTGTAAATAGATTCCTAATTCTTCGCTGAATGGAAAATAAATATTCGCCGCAACTTCTTTCATCTCTGCTAATTCTGCATCAGTAATACTTCTTTTTGCAGCGATACGAGCGAAATCTTGAGGATAATTAGTTTTGACGTTTTCAACTTGTTCCAACAAATAATTCATACACCATTGCGCACAATAATTTGAATGGAAATTGTTGTTAACGTTATTTTCGTATTCGTTAGGACCTGTAACACCTAACATCACATATTGTTTTTTGTCGTTTGACCAATTTACACGCTGTTTCCAAAAACGCGCAATTCCTAATAAAACCTCTAAACCAGCTTCTGGAATATACGTTTGATCTCCCGTAAAACGAACGTAATTGTAAATCGCAAATGCAATCGCTCCATTTCGGTGAATTTCCTCGAATGTAATTTCCCATTCATTGTGGCATTCTTCACCATTCATCGTAACCATCGGATACAAAGCTGCACCTTTGTTGAAACCTAATTTCTCACCATTTTCAATTGCTTTATCCAATTGATTAAAACGGTACATTAATAAGTTTCGCGCAACTTCTTGATTTTTTGTCACCATATAAAATGGCAAACAATATGCTTCTGTATCCCAATATGTAGAACCTCCGTATTTCTCTCCTGTAAAGCCTTTTGGACCGATATTTAAACGTGCATCTTTTCCAGAATACGTTTGATTTAATTGAAAAATATTAAAACGAATACCTTGTTGCGCTTTCGTATCACCTTCTATCGTGATATCAGCCATTTCCCAAATCTTTGCCCAAGCTTCTTTTTGGTTTATTAACAATTGTTCATAACCTTGTTCATTTGCTTGAGATAATACATTTTCGGCAGCGTTAATTAATTCATTTTTAGGATGATTTGTCGAAACTACATAACCTCCAAATTTCTCAATTGTCGCTGTATCATTTGCTTTTACCTCAACTTCGTATGTGAATTCTACTTTTGTTTCAGTTTTAACAGCATTTGTTGGCACGATTTGTTGATAACTTCCATTTACTAAGATTTTATTCTGCATAAATGTTACGACTTCAAAATGAGTTTTGAACGTACGCGCTTGAACGAAACCTTGTTCACCTTTAATTTCAGAAGAAATTGGTTCCCAAAAAATCTCTTCCCAGTTCGCATCTTCGTTTTTTACAGCTGCATCAACATAAGGTTTGAAGACAATTTTCGCATCTCCATTGATTGGTTTGATGTCATATTTAATTGCTCCTAATTCATCTAAATCAGCAGAAAGAAAACGTCGAACAAAAACCGCAATTTCTAATCCAGAAGGTAAAACCGCAATAAATGAACGATCTAATAAACCTTCTTTCATGTTCAATTCGCGACGGAAATTTTTGACTTCTTTACAAGTGTTTAAATCAAATTTTTCACCGTTAATTTCGATGTCAATTCCAATCCAAACTGACGCATTTAATACTTTTGCAAAATATTCTGGATAACCGTTTTTCCACCATCCCACTTTTGTTTTGTCAGGATAATAAACGCCGGCAACATAGCTTCCTTGAAATGTATCACCTGAATAAAATTCTTCGAAATTAGCACGTTGTCCCATTGCTC
This sequence comes from Empedobacter sp. R750, assembly GCF_030324345.1. Lineage (NCBI taxonomy): Bacteria > Pseudomonadati > Bacteroidota > Flavobacteriia > Flavobacteriales > Weeksellaceae > Empedobacter > Empedobacter sp. R750. The sequence continues at coordinate 35,215 of NZ_JACAGF010000006.1, forward strand.
CATTTCCTATAGAAAATAAACTTTCAGACGATTTTACACGATCTTTTTCAAACCCTTCTTCGATAATTGACCACGCATTCGGGATGATATAATCTTGATTCATTTTGTTTGTTGTATGTAGTTTGTATAATTATTGATTGATTAATTCGACCAAGAAATCTGTTGAGATTTCAGTAAAATTATTAAAGTTGTATTTTGCTTCATTCAAAACCGAAGCTTCTCCAATTCCGATGCTTGTCATTCCTGCAACATTTGCAGCTTCAATTCCTGCAACAGAATCTTCAAATACAATTGAATTTTCGTTTGTTTGATTTGCTTTTTTCGCTCCAACGATAAAAACTTCTGGATCTGGTTTTGCGTTAGAAACATCGTTTCCGTCCACGATATCATCGAAGTAGTTTAAAATATTAACTTTCTCCAAAATTGGACGCGCATTTTTAGAAGCCGATCCCAAAATAATTGGTTGATTGTTTTCTTTTAGAAAGTTTAAAACGTCCATTACACCTGGTAAAATTTCAGAATCGTCCATCTTATCGATGTATTCTAAATATTCTTTGTTCTTCTGAACTAACCATTCGTTTTTCTGCTCATCAGAAGCTTCAACATTTCCCAATCCGAGAATAATTTCTAATGATCGCACACGAGAAACACCTTTCAATAATTCGTTATGTTCATGCGTAAAATCGATATTTAGATTATTCGCTAATTTTTTCCATGCTAAATAATGGTACTTTGCAGTGTCAACGATGACACCATCTAAATCAAAAATAAATACTTTAGTTTTCAAAATGATTATGCTTTGATTGGTTCATCCACATCTTTTACGCGCGTTACAAAAAGTGCTGCAATAATTAGCGCAACACCGCTGGTAACAATGGCGTAGATTGGATTATCGTGATATAAATATTTTACAATTGGACCGCCCAAAAGAGCGTTAATGATTTGAGGCATACAAATGAAGAAATTAAAAATCCCCATGTAAACACCCATTTTTTTAGCTGGAATTGCTCCTGCTAAAATTGCATAAGGCATCGATAAGATACTTGCCCAAGCAATTCCTACTCCGATCATGGAAAGGATTAATAATTTTGGATCGTGAATAAAATAGATTGAAATTAATCCTAATCCTCCACAAATTAATGAAATAGCGTGTGTTGTTTTTCGACCAAATTTTAAGGCGATTGCAGGTAAAAAGAAGGCGAAAATTGCAGAAATTCCGTTGTAAACACCGAAGATAATTCCAACCCAATCTCCTGCTTTTTGATATGTTTCTGAATGTGTATCACTCAAAGACAAACCGTACACATGATGAGCGATTGCTGGTGTAGCGAATACCCACATTCCGAATAATGCAAACCACGTAAAAAATTGCACCAAGCCTAATTGTTTCATCGTTTTTGGCATATTTCCAAAATCGGTAAAAATCTGTGTTAAGCTTGCTTTTTCTTCAACAATTGGTTCTCTACCTTCTGCTTTTTCGAAAGCGTCTAATTCTTCTGGCGAATATTCTTTTGTTGTAAAAATGGTGATTAAAACGGTTACAATAATTGCGATTGCTCCAATAATGAATGATAAAATTAAGTGAAACGGAACTTCTCCTTCCGCTGCAACACTTGAAACACCAAACCAGTTGCTCAAAATATAAGGTAACCACGAACCTACAACAGCCCCTAAACCAATAATTACAGTTTGAATTGAATATCCTAATGTACGTTGATCCGAAGGCAACATATCAGCTACAAATGCGCGCATCGGTTCCATGGCGATATTGAATGAAGCATCCATTATCATCAAGAATCCAGCGCCCATCCATAATGCAGGCATCAATGCCGTAAATGCACCTGCTTGTGGCATTAAGATTAATCCGAAAGAAGCCAATAAAGCTCCTACTAAAAAGTATGGTTTTCTTCGTCCAAATTTGGACCAAGTATTATCTGAATAATGACCAATAATAGGCTGAACAATCAATCCCATTAACGGTGCAACAATCCAAAACCAAGACAATTCGTGCACATCAGCACCAAATGAACTTAGAATACGGCTCGCATTTGCGTTTTGCAAGGCGAAACCCATTTGAACTCCTAAATATCCGAAACTTAAATTCCAGATTTCAAGAAATCCTAATCTACGCTTTCCCATTATCGTAATTTTTTTATGTATTTTACGATAAGCGTTTTATGCTTATCAAAACTATATTTTTGTAATTTGAGAAGTAAAAATATGTTTTGATTTGTTTACAATGTTAAAACTTTTTTTTGGGATTATTGCAACTGTAACAATTATTTAACCAAAAAAAACTTACTAAATCGTTGTAGTTTCTCGGTGTAATAATTCAGTTCCGACAACTTCGGTAATGTAATGTTCGTGCTCGTTTTCTGACTCTAATTTTTGAATCAATAAACGCGCAGCAATCTCACCCATTTTGAATGCATTTTGTTTGACTGTAGAAATGCTTGGAATTGAGTTCTTGGAAATTACACCATCTGTAAAAGCAATTAAATGTAACTCTTCTGGCACTTTAATTCCTTTTTTCAATGCAGCTCTCAAAACTTTTACGGCATATAATTCATTTACTGCCATTACTGCGTCAAATTTATTTTTTTCGAAAAATTCATCAATCATAGTGTCCAACTGACTCTCGTCTTCTACACGCAAAATCAAGTTTTCGTCAATTTCAATTCCATTCGCTTCCAACGTTCTTTTATATCCTTCGGTTCTTAAGCGTCCGACACTTATATAATCTGGCGTCGTAATAAAGCCGATTTTCTTGCGTCCTTTACTTATAAAATATTGAATTGCTTCTTGTGTCGCAAGTACATCATCAATAATAACTTTATCGGTATAAACCTCACGTGTTACACGATCGAACATCACAACTGGCATTCCTTGGTTGATGATTTCTTTGATATGATGATAATCTTTTTTGGCTTGAGTTTCTTTTGAAAGAGAAATTACAAATCCATCTATACTACCCGCCGCAAGCATCTCCATATTAATAACTTCGCGTTCGTACGATTCATTTGACAAACAAATTAATACATTATAACCATATTGATTTGCTAAATTTTCGATCCCACTAATTACCATCGCGAAAAAATCGTGAACGATTTCGGGAATAATCACAGCAATTGTTTTCGTTTTTCGATTCTTTAGACTTAATGCAATATTATTCGGTTTGTAGTTGTATAATTTTGCAAATGCTTGAATCTTTTGTTTCGTTGCAGCACTAATCTCTTCGCTATTTTTCAACGCTTTAGAAACCGTTGATATCGAAACATCTAACTCTTTTGCAATCTGTTTTAATGTCAAATTCTTTTTCATAATCTTCTTTCTACCTTAACCATCAATCTTATTCTACTAATTTCCGTCTTTTTTATTAAAAATTAACAAGCGCTAACAATTAATTTAATTATTTATTAACACGAAAACGTTTTCGTTTAGTTAGTCGGTGTATTACATACACAATCAATCAATTAAACGACTTACATTTGGTAATGAGAAGTAAAAATATAAATTAATAATTAACGAAACAAAACGAAAAATATATGAGGATTTTAAAACAATCTCTTCTAGCATTAGTTTTATCAAGCCCTGCTATTTTATCTGCACAAACTGCGATAAAAGGAACAGTACAAGATAGCGCTAATAACACGGTTTTAGCTGGTGCAGATGTTTCGAACATTACAACAGGAGAATCGACAGTTTCTGATGAAAAAGGAAATTTTACATTAGAAGCGAACGATGGTGATATAATTGTTATCAGTTTTTTTGGTTATGACGATCAAGAAATAACTTTTGCGGGACAAACACAATTACAACTTCGTATGTCTAAAACGACAGAAAACTTGAAAGAAGTTGTTGTAATTGGATATGGTACAGCAAAAAAAGAAGATGTTACAGGTTCTGTAAATCAATTAAATTCAGAAGATTTCAATAAAGGATCAATCACTTCTGCACAAGAATTAGTGACTGGAAAAATCGCTGGTGTTGTGGTAACATCTGCTGGTGGAGCTCCTGGTGATGGACAAAACATTATCATTCGTGGTAATAGTTCGTTATCATTAAACTCTCAACCATTATATGTGGTAGATGGCGTTCCTTTATCTGAAGTAAATATTGGAGGTTCTCGAAATCCTTTGGATTTCTTAAATCCTAACGACATCGAAACGATGACTATTCTGAAAGATGCTTCGGCAACTGCTATTTATGGTTCTCGTGCTGCGAATGGTGTTGTAATGGTTACAACTAAAAAAGGTAAAGGGAAAAAATTCCGTTTTAACTATAATTCAGTTACATCAATTTATCAACCAGAAGGTTATATTGACGTAATGAATGCAGATCAATTCCGTGAATTGGTAAAATCTGTAGGAACAGCTGACGAAATTGCTCGTTTAGGTAATGCAAATACAGATTGGCAAAAAGAAATTTATAAAACTGCTGTAGGTTTTGATCACAATTTTAGTGCAACAGGAAATATTGGAGGTAAAATGCCTTCTCGTTTTTCTATTTCTAATACAGATCAAGATGGTATTTTGAAAGGAGATAACATCAATCGTACAACAGCTTCTATGAACTTGAGTCCATCTTTCTTAGATGATCACTTAAAATTTGAATTGAATGCTCGTGGTTCTTATATCGAAAATCAATTTGCAAACAGAGGTGCTATTGGAGCTGCTTTAGAGTACGACCCAACTCAACCAGTTTATTCTGGAGCAAATGTATTTGGAGGTTACCACACTTGGATGGATGGAGCTGTAAAACACAATTTAGCACCAACTAACCCAGTTGCATTAATCAATGAAAACAGAGATACATCTGAAGTTCGCCGTTTTGTAGGAAATGCAAAAATGGATTATAAATTACATTTCTTACCATCTGTTACTGCAACGGTAAATGTAGGTTATGATATTTCTAATGCAAACGGACGCAATGTAACGACTGCAAATATGCCAAGTTCTTCTTTGACTTGGGATGGTTCTAAAACAACTTTTAGTGCGCAGTTCTACAACAAATTATTTGATGCATATTTAACATTCAACAAAGATTTTGGACAACATGGATTAACTGTTGTTGGAGGTTACAGTTATCAGTACTTTAACACATACAACACCAATTACGATAGTGAATTAGAACAACAAGGTTCTGATCAATTTCGTTTTGTAGACCGTGATCAATATTCTTTATTATCATACTTCGGACGTTTAAACTATAATTTTGATAATCGTTACATCTTAACAGCGACTATGCGTGCAGATGCTTCTTCAAAATTAAGCCACGACAACCAATGGGGTTATTTCCCTTCTGCAGCTATTGCATGGAATATTTCTAAAGAAGAATTCTTAAAAGGAAGTTCTGTTGTAAATGATTTGAAATTACGCGTAGGTTATGGTAAAGTTGGTAATGTAAACGGATTAGGAAACTTCCAATTCTTAACGCGTTATCAAGGATCAGAATCAACTGCTTATTATCAATTTGGTTCAACATTCTATCAAACTTATCGTCCTCAACCATTTAATGGTGATTTGAAATGGGAAATTTCGAGTACATTAAATGCTGGTATTGATTACTCTTTATTCAAAAATAGAATCTATGGTACATTAGACGTTTACAAGAAAAAGACAAGTGATTTAATTGCGAGTGTTTATGTAGATCCATTTACAAACTTTGGAAATATGATCGATAAAAATATCGGTGATATGGAAAACAAAGGAATCGAATTTAGCATCAACGCTGATATCGTAAAAACAAAAGATTTTGATTGGTCTTTTGGATACAACATCGCTTTCAATGATAATAAAATTGTCAACATACCTACTGATAACTTAACAGGTGGTATCGATGGAGGAACTGGTAACAATATTCAAATTCAACGTGAAGGAGAAGAACCATTTAGTTTCTATGTATACAAGCAGATTTATGATGCAAACGGAAAACCAATCGAAGGAGCTTACGAAGATTTGAACAACGACGGAATCATCAACGAAAAAGACCGTTATATTCACAAAAGTCCTTTCGCAAAAGTAACAATGGGATTCAATACATTCTTCCGTTACAAAAATTGGGATTTAAGTGCAACTGCTCGTGCTAACATCGGAAACTATGCTTACAACAACATGGCTTCGTCTAAAGGTTACAGCAAAAAAGCGACAGGAAATGGTCAAAACTATTTATCTAATGTGCTTTCAAGCTACTACAACACTGGTTTCACAAGTATCACAGAAACTAATTTGTTAAGTGACCACTTTATAGAAGATGCATCTTTCTTCCGTATTGATAACATTACATTAGGTTACAACCTAAAACAAGCGATCAAAGGATTGGATATTCGTCTTTATGGAGCGGTTCAAAACGTAGCTGTATTCACAAATTACAGCGGTTTAGATCCTGAAATTTACCGCGGAATTGATAATAGTTTTTATCCAAGACCGAGAACGTATGTATTTGGTTTAAATGTTAATTTCTAAGAAAACTACAATGAAAAAGATTAAAATTTCAACATATATTTTAGCTGCGGCATTGGCTTTCTCTGTTTCTTCATGTCATGATGATTTAGATTTAATGCCAAATGATCCAGATACTTATACACAATTTGATGTATTCAAAGATGCTGCTACAGCAAAATCTGCTTTAGCAAAAGTATACGCTTCTTTAGCGCTTACGGGACAAAAAGGACCTGCGGGAAGTGGAGATATTCAAGGTATTGACGAAGGTGCTTCTCAATATACTCGTTTAATGTTCAACTTAAATGTATTGACAACAGACGAATCTATTGTTGGTTGGGGAGACCCAGGTTTACCAAACTTGCATGAGATTTCTTGGGGAGCAAGTAACAGTTTTGTTGAAGCAATGTATTATCGTTTAGCACAAACCGTTTCTTTCTCTAATTCGTTTATTGCAAATGCTGAAGCTTTATCTAGTACAACTCCAGAAGTGAAAGAATATGTAGCTGAAGCGCGTTTCATTAGAGCATATGCTTATTATAGCTTAATGGATTTATATGCGAATGTTCCGTTAGTAACAGAAGTTTCTTCTGAATTACCAAAACAAAGCAATCGTAAAGAGATTTTCACTTTCGTTGAGAGCGAATTAAAAGCAATCGAAGCTGAATTAAAAGCTGGTCGCGCAAACGAATACGGACGTGTAGACAAAGCAGCTGCCGAAGCATTATTATCTCGTTTATATCTAAATGCAGAAACTTGGATTGGTCAAGCAAAATATACAGAAGCTATTACTTATTCTAAATTAGCTATGCAAGCTGGATATACGCTTAACACAACTGATGGAAATAAAAATGGTTCTGCTTATGACGAATTATTTTTAGCTGATAATAATACGAATGGCGCGCAAAACGAAGCTATTTTCGTTTTAAACTTTGATGGAAATAATTCTCGTACCTACGGAGGTTCCACTTTCTTAGTAAAAGCTGCAATTGGTGGAAAAATGGTTGCTGCTGATTACGGTGTAAATGGTGGATGGGGAGGTCCTCGTTCTACAAAAGCATTGGTGAATCAATTTACAGATGCTGTTACAACAAAAGACAGTAACGGAAATCCAACTGCATGGAAAGATAAACGTGCGATGTTCTTTACAGATGGACAAACTTTTGAAATTAACAACATAGGTACATTTGGAGAAGGTTATGCTGTTTACAAATGGTCTAACAAACGTTCAGACGGAAAAAGTGCAAACGATGCAACAGGAGAATATGTTGACACAGACGTTCCAGTAATTCGTTTAGCAGAAGTTTATTTAAACTATGCCGAAGCTGTTTTACGTGGAGGAATTGGTGGAGATCGCGCTACTGCATTAAACTTAATCAACGAATTAAGAACTCGTGCATATGGAAATACTTCAGGTAATATTACTGACGGACAATTAAACTTAGATTTCATTTTAGCTGAAAGATCAAGAGAATTGTACTGGGAAGGAACGCGTAGAACTGATTTAATTCGTTTCAGTAAATATACTAACAATTACAATTGGCCTTGGAAAGGAGGCGTTCAAAACGGAACTTCTGTAGATGCTACAAAAGCTATCTTCCCAATTCCAAACAATATTATTGTCATTAATCCAAACTTAACTCAAAACCCAGGTTATTAAGATGAAAAATTTTATAAAATATATTTCGTTAGCTTGTGCGAGTATTTTTGCCTTAAGCGCATGTAGCGATGATGAAGATATCATCAAATTAGATCCCTCAAATTTTGTTGCACCGAAAGTAGAAACACCTGCTTCATCAACAATTGAATTATTAGAAGAAAATGCTGCAAATACAGCAATGACATTTAATTGGAGTGCCGCAAATTATGGAACAAATACTCCTCCTAAATATGAATTACAAATTGATGTAAAAGGAGATAATTTTGAAAATCATCAAGTTCTTACTTCAACTTCAACATTAACAGCTGATGTTACCGTAAAAGAATTGAATTTAGCAGTTATTGCTTTAGGATTAGAACCTTTTAAAGAAGGAGAAATAGAATATCGTATTGTTTCTACAGTTGGTACTCCTGGTTCTCAACAGTTAATTTCTAATGTCAATATATTAAAAATAACGCCATATCCAACAGATTTATCTACAAATTGGGGTGTTGTTGGTTCTGCAGCTCCTAACGGTTGGGACGGACCGGACGTTCCGTTTTGGAAAACTGATGTTACAAATGTATTTGTAGCGTATACAGATTTAAAAGGTGGTGAAATCAAATTCCGTCAAGACAACAAATGGGAGTTAGATTATGGTGGATCTAATGGTAAACTTGAAAAAGGAGGTAAAAACATCGCAGTAGATGCCGGTACTTACAAGATAACTATGGACTTAACAAATCTAACTTATAAATTAGATAACTATTCTTGGGGATTAGTAGGTGACGCTACAGCAAACGGATGGGATGGTCCAGACCAAAAATTGTCTTATGATGGTACTTTAGATGCTTGGACTATTACTACAACATTAAAAGATGGAGAATTTAAATTCCGTTTAAATAATGATTGGGGAACAAATTTTGGTGGTACAAGTAATGCAGGAGAATTAACAGACAAAGACGGTACTAACATCAAAATAAAAGCTGGGAAATATAAAATCACAGCTAATTTCAACAAGAAAACTTATACAGTAGAAGCTCAATAAAATTTTTTCTCATCAACAAATAATTTTTTAAAAGCCATTAAAATTCAATTACGTTTTTTAATGGCTTTTTTTCTAAAACCACACAAAACATGAAAAACATTCTATCTATTTTGATGCTTTTAATGGTAATATCTTTTACTAAAGCACAAATTACAACAGATCCTTCTCCACCCGAAGCAAACCAAGCAGTTGTAATAAACTTCGACAAAACGGGAACAGGTCTAGCCAATTATTCAGGAGATATTTATGCGCATACAGGCGTAACTATCGATGGAAAACAATGGGAAAATGTAATTGGAAGTTGGGGAAATAATACTACTCAACCCAAATTAACTTTCGTTTCTGGATCAACCTACAAATTAGAAATCCCGAATTCTATTTATCAATTCTATGGAGTTGATACTTCTAAAAATATTACTGCAATAAATATTGTTTTTAGAAATGCAGATGGAAAACAACAAACTACGGATCTTTCTATTTCGGTAGGTTCTTTCAAATTTACTTTAGCTAATCCGCTAGAAAATTCGATTACAAATGTTTCTTTAGGATCAAATTTTAACATCAAAGCGACAGCTACAAAATCTGCTAATTGGACATTATCAGCCAACGGAACTCAAATTGATGCATTAAGTAATTCAACAACTTTTGATAAAAATTATACCATTTCTCAAAATCAGAATTATACATTAAATGCAACTTTTAATGGTCAAACGATAAGTAAATCATTTTCTGTTAATATCAAACCAACAGTGAAAGATGTGGCAATTCCGACCAATTTACATGAAGGAATTAATTACTTGGATAATGATTCTTCAAAAGCATATTTGGTTTTATACGCACCACAAAAAGAGTTTATTCATGTGATTGGAAGTTTCAATAATTGGCAACTTTCTGATCAATATGTAATGAATCGTGATACAACAAACAAAGATTTATATTGGATTGAATTATCTAATCTTAAAGCTAATGAAATTTATACATTTCAATACCGTACAAGTGATGGAATCAAAACTGCCGATCCTTATTCGACTTTAGTTTTATCGCCTTATGATGATCCGCATATTACCGCAGCTACGTATCCAAATATGCCTGTTTATCCAACTGGACAACAATTTGAAGTTTCGGTTTTACAAACAAATCAAACAAAATACAATTGGAAAGTTTCCAATTTTGCTCGTCCAAATAAAGAAAATTTGATGATTTACGAATTATTAATTCGTGATTTCAATTCGACAAAAACGTGGCAATCTTTAATTGATGATTTTGACTATTTCAAAAAATTAAACATCAACGCTATCGAAGTGATGCCTGTAATGGAATTTGAAGGAAATATTTCTTGGGGTTATAATACCGCTTATCATCTTGCTTTGGATAAAGCTTATGGACCAGCAGATAAAATGAAAGAATTCATCGATTTATGTCATCAAAATGGAATTTCAATCATTTTAGATGTTGCTTTAAATCACGTTTATGGTCGTTCTCCGTTGGTTAGAATGTGGATGAATGATTTTGATGGAGATGGTTTTGGAGAACCAACCTCTACAAATCCTTATGTTAATCAAACCGCAAAACATAGTTACAATGTTGGTTACGACTTGAATCATCAATTAACGCCAACTCAAAATTATGTGCAACGTACATTAAAACATTGGATTGAAGAGTTCAAAATTGATGGTTTTAGATGGGATTTAACAAAAGGATTTACTCAAAATTGTACGCCTTCTGATGAAACTTGTACAAACGGATATCAAGCTGATCGTGTAGCAATTTTAAAGAAATATGCTGATATGCAATGGACAATTGATCCAAATTCTTACATCATTTTTGAGCATTTAGGAAATAATGGTTCTGCACAAGAAGAAACAGAATGGGCAAATTATCGCATTAACGAAGGGAAAGGAATTATGCTTTGGGGGAAAGCGACAAACAATTTCAATCAGAATACAATGGGATATGCTTCGGATAGCAATTTTGATTGGTTAAAACATACTGTAAAAGGTTTTACGAAAAAACATTTAGTTGCTTACGCAGAAAGTCATGATGAGGAAAGAATGATGTACAAGAATTTACAATATGGTGCATCTTCAGGAACCTATAATGTAAAAGATTTAAAAACTTCTTTAGAAAGACAAAAAGCTCTTGGTGCAGTTTTATTTACAATTCCTGGTCCTAAAATGTTGTGGCAATTCGGAGAATTAGGATACGATTACTCGATTAATCATTGTCAAGATGAGACAAATAGTGACGGATGCCGTACCAATCCAAAACCAATTCCAAGCGAAATTGGTTATTTAACAAATACTGATAGAAAATCTGTTTATGATGTTTGGGCAAAAATTATTGGACTTAAATTAAACAACAAAGTTTTCGAAACTGATAATTATACGATTACATCTGGCGATTTAAAACCTCGTGTTCAGATTACAAATAACTTATTATCAACTTCTGATTTATATGAAGTTATTGTGATTGCAAACTTCACTACAAGTACTCAAGCAATTGCGCCACTTTTTCCATTTGTAGGAAATTGGTACAATTTAATGGACGAAACAACGCTGAATGTAATCAATACAAATTCATCGTTTACAATTAATCTAAATCCAGGTGAATTCAGAATTTATGGGAATGCAAAAGCAAATTTATCAATGGACAATATCGAGGTTAAAACAGAGAAGATTTCTATAACTCCAAATCCAGTTTCTTCTTCTTTTTCACTAAATATTCATTCAGAAAAAGTAAAAATATATGATTTAACAGGAAAACTGGTCAAAGAATTTTCAGGAAAATTTTCAGCGATACATCAATTTAACATCAAAGAATTACCAAAAGGAATTTACATTCTTGATATTGAAGCTAAAAATGGAAAAATTGGAACATCTAAATTAATTAAACAATAATTATCATTCTTTATGAAATAAAAAAACCTCATCAATTGATGAGGTTTTTTTGTTGCTTAAAAATTAAGCTTAATATTATATTTTTCGTAGAAATTTTTGATATGAGCAACGGCTTCTTCCGCTGTATCAACCAAACGGAAAAGATCCAAATCTTTCTCAGAAATATAACCTTCTCTCAAAACTGTTTCTTTGATCCAATCAATCAAACCTGACCAATATTCAGTTCCGACTAACACAATCGGGAAACGTCCTGTTTTCTTCGTTTGTACTAATGTCATCGACTCAAACAATTCGTCTAACGTTCCGAAACCTCCTGGCATTCCAATAAATCCTTGTGAATATTTCACAAACATTACTTTTCGTGCAAAGAAATAATCGAAATTAATTTCATACTCGCGGTCGATATATTTGTTCAATTCTGTTTCGAAAGGCAATGTAATTCCCAATCCAACAGAAGTTCCTCCACCCTTTTGCGCTCCTTTGTTTGCAGCTTCCATAATTGCAGGACCTCCACCAGTAATTACTCCAAAACCAATCTGTGTTAATCGGTATGCAATATCTTCTGCTAAAGCATAATATGGATGATCTGACGAAGTACGTGCCGAACCAAAAATAGACACACAAGGTCCTATTTTAGACATTACTTCGTAACCATTTACAAACTCTGCCATAATCTTGAACAACGCCCAAGAATCATTTATTCTAATCTCATTCCAATCTTTTGGTCGAAACGGAGATTGTATTCTATCGTCTTCTTTTTCTTTATCTGTCATATTATTTAAATAAAAAAACCGCAACAAAAATGCTACGGTTCAATATACAAATTTATTGTTTCTTAATGATTAATCTCTACTCATAAAAATTCTCAAAATATACCAGAACAATAACATTAATGAAGCAAATAACGACAATGCCGCTGCAACATATTGTTGTGTTCCGAACTCATATTTTAATTGGTGAGTGTTGTACAAAATTGCTCCACCAGCTAAGACGCACATTCCTACTGAGAACCATAATCCTAAATCGAACCCGAATAACATTCCTGCAATAATCAATCCAATTGCTAAGAAAAATCCTATAGTTAATGCTCCTCGTAAGATAGAGAAATCTGCTTTTGTTAAAAATACAATAGCTGATAATCCTACAAATAATCCGCCTGTTACAACGGCTGCTTGTTTTATCACATAAGTTCCGCCATAATACAAGGCAATGTAAAGCATTGGCACAAAGATTAAAGCTTCTGCAACTATGTATAAAAAGTAGCCTAAATATTGTTTAGATTTTGAAATCGATCCGTACGCCATTTTTTGTGCAACCCATGTAATTCCCATGAAACCTGCTAGTAAAATAAGCCAAAGATATCCAGAAGTTAAACTTAACATAAAGCTCACTAATGCTTCTGATTTTAACATCAAAGATTCGATTAAAACAAATACCAAAACTCCTCCAGCAACGTGTCCGTAAGTATGTTTATAGAAATTTGCCCTTTCTACGCTTGTTGCTTCTGCAACCAATTGGTTTTGTTGATATACGTGTTGATTTTCCATATTCGTAATTTTTATAGGTTTTTCAAATTCAATTTATAAGGCTAAAATACTAATTTTAAATTATTTCTTAACTCACTATTTTCTGTGAATTTTTGACTGATTTTATCCAATCGATTAATCCAATAAATGATAAAATCAACAAGACAATATATTGCACCGAAGTGATGACTGCTCCTTTGTAAATCATTAATGGAATCATGATTAAATCGCCGATAATCCAGAAATACCAGTTGTCAATTTTTCGTCTCGCCATCATCCACATTCCAATCAAAAAAATAGCAGTCGTCGATGCGTCTATAAAATCAATTTTGGTATAATGTAATTTACATTGATTGATAAAACTGAAATCAAACCCGTTTTGAATGACTGGACGGAAATAATAAATCGTCAAAATAAAGAGAAAACTCAACGCGAAAAGTAACGTTGCGTACAGATATTCTTTCTTCGTTGCCCATGATACGTCAACATGTTTATGATCGGCTTCGAGATTTTTTTGCCACAAAATCCAACCATAAATCGCCATCGAAGTATAGTAAACATTAATAATCGTCTCACCATATAATCCCCAATTAAAAAATAAATAAATGAAAATAAACGTCGAAATAATTGTAGTTGGATAAACCCAAATATTGCGTTTGTAGGTATAATAAACTGAAATAATTCCGAACAACGTTGCTATCGTTTCTAGCAAGATATTCAGCGTAGAATAAGTTTTGTAAGGCGCAAGGATGTAATCAATAAAATCGTTCATTGTTAAGTTGTGAGTTAAAAATAATTCATTCTAAATCGTAAATCAAAAATCTAAATTCGTAATTTCTAACTTCGATCTATTCATAATCCAACACCCAAACCAAATAATATTCACCAATCATTTTATAGAATGCATGATATTTTCGAGATTTCACATCATCCGAAATCCAACAAATAAATTGTTTATTCTCTACTAATTCAAATTCTTCTGCACGATAATGATTCAGAAAATTCCAAAGATTTCCACCATTCAATTTGTACAAACCTTCTTTCATTCCCCAAATCACATGCAAATATTCAATTTCATGCTCTTGCGGAATCCAAGCTATTTCATCTGGACGCGCAAATTTATGTTTGATGTTCAAAATTTTTCTTGGTCGAGCCAATTCAATATCAATCCCAATATTATATTCGCTCACGCCAACAGAAACCAATCCATAGGAATGTGTGATGGAAATTTCTTTATTTGTAGGCAAAAAAGGTTTTCCACGTTCGTCATAATTTACATCATAATCCAAGTCCAATTTCTTTAGACAAGCGCGCAAACCAAGATATTCTCTGGCCTGTTTAGGTCGAAGATTATTATATTTTTCTATTCTATAATCCTCTAAATGAAGATATTCTAATAATTCTTCATTCGATTCTGTTACATTCCACGTGATAATGCGGGTATGTTTAAAATCGTTAATATAATCGATAACGGGCATTTTATTAATCGAAATTTGTTTGTAAATTTGTTCCTTATAAACTTTAAAAAAAAGTTAGTTAAATATATCAATTGATGGATACAAAAACGCAATACATTCCATACAAAGTTAAAGATATTTCTTTAGCTGAGTGGGGAAGAAAGGAAATTACGTTGGCTGAGGCAGAAATGCCTGGGTTGATGGCTATCCGTGAAGAGTACAAAGCTGCTCAACCTTTGAAAGGTGCTCGCATTGCAGGTTGTCTACACATGACAATCCAAACTGCAGTATTAATCGAAACGTTGGTTGCTTTAGGAGCTGATGTTACATGGTCGTCATGTAATATTTTCTCTACACAAGATCACGCTGCTGCTGCAATTGCTGCTGCTGGGATTCCTGTGTATGCTTGGAAAGGGATGAACGAAGAGGAATTCGATTGGTGTATCGAGCAAACATTATTCTTCGGAGAAGATCGCAAACCATTAAACATGATTTTGGATGATGGTGGAGACTTAACGAATATGGTGATTGATCGTTACCCAGAATTGGTTGCTGAGATCAAAGGATTATCAGAAGAAACAACTACGGGTGTACACCGTCTTTACGAAAGAATGGAGAAAGGTACATTGCCTATGCCTGCAATTAACGTAAATGATTCTGTAACAAAATCTAAATTCGACAACAAATACGGATGTCGCGAATCTGCAGTAGATGCTATCAAACGTGCTACTGACTTGATGATCGCTGGTAAACGTGTTGTAGTTTGTGGATTTGGTGATGTTGGTAAAGGTACAGCGGCTTCTTTCCGTGGTGCTGGAGCAATTGTTACAGTAACAGAAATCGACCCTATTTGTGCTTTACAAGCATCTATGGAAGGTTACGAAGTAAAAAAATTAGATACAGTGGTTGCAAACGCTGATATCGTAATTACGACTACTGGTAACTTTGGAATTGTACGTGCAGAGCATTTCGAGAAAATGAAAGACAAAGTAGTTGTGTGTAACATTGGTCACTTCGATAACGAAATCGATATGGCTTGGTTAAACGGAAATTACGGAAACACGAAAGAAGAAATTAAACCACAAGTTGACAAATACAACATCAACGGAAATGACATCATCATTTTGGCTGAAGGACGTTTAGTAAACTTAGGTTGTGCAACAGGACACCCTTCTTTTGTGATGTCAAACTCTTTCTCTAACCAAACTTTAGCTCAAATCGAATTGTGGACAAATTCATCAGCTTACAAAAACGAAGTATATACTTTACCTAAGCATTTAGATGAAAAAGTTGCAGAATTGCATTTAGCTAAATTAGGAGTAGAATTAGAAGTTTTATCTCAAGAACAAGCAGAATACATTGGTGTAACGGTTGAAGGACCATTTAAACCAGAATATTATAGATATTAATTAATTTTAATTCAGAATTTTTATTTGAAAAAAGAAAAAAGCACTTAACTATATGCCCTCGCCCTGAACAAGCGAGGGCTTTTTTGTTAGTCTTTATTTCCAAATAGACAAACAACGCTTAATCATTTTTAAAATATTATCTTTAAATCATTATTGAATAATTTTTATTACTGATTATGATTAAAAAATGTTTACAACTTGGATTCGTTTTAATTGGTTGTTCCTCACTTTTTGCACAAACCGAAAAACCTTCAGAAATATTCTGGAAAAATCTCGAAAAACATTGCGGTAAAGCTTACGAAGGCAAATTGCCTGAACATATTACGCGCGATGATTTTGCAGGTAAAAAATTGACCATGCATGTAAAAAGTTGTTCTGCAAACGAAATTAAAATTCCGTTCAATGTTGGTGATAATTATTCGAGAACGTGGATTTTGACTAAAAAAGATGGAATCATCACGCTAAAACACGATCATCGTCACGAAAATGGAACTTCGGAAACAATTACATTTTATGGAGGAACAAATACAAATTATGGTTTCAAAAATTTCCAGATGTTTCCTGCCGATCAAGAAACTGCAACCTTAATAGATTATGCTTCTACAAATATTTGGTGGATTACCTTAGATGATAAAACGTTTAGTTACAATTTGCAAAAAGCAGGTTCTAAAACACCTTTCAACGTCTATTTTGACTTGACAAAAGAAATTGAAACTCCGCCAGCATCTTGGGGTTGGGCAACACCACGATAATAAAAGAGCTGAAAAGCTCTTTTATCTTTTTATCAATAAATCAGCGTTTACAGATGGTTTTGCTCCCAAAGGATTTTTCTCAAAACCTCCATTTGTCGTTAAGTTTCTTGTAAATCCATTCGACAAAATAACACCACTTAAACAAACAAATTCATCAACCAATCTTTTTGTCATCAAAACACTTATATAAAATTCGTCATTATAACTAATGTTATCATCGGTTAAATCAAGTTTGTACGATTGATTTACAATATCACTTGGAGAAATCTCAATATTATTCTTTTCAAAAAATACAGTATCAACAGGAGTATTTTTAGACGATTTATATAGTTTTAAATTAAATTTTAAACTTTCTTCTTTTGGAGGATATGAAAAATTAAAATTAATCGCTTTTACAATAAAATCTTTCTTAGGAGCATTCACCTGAATAAAACTTTCTATGATCGGTTTATTCCATTTTACACTATCTTTTATTGTAGAAAATTGAAGACAAATACTTTTAGATTTTGTTTCTGGACCAACACGTTTCAATCGAAATTTGCTTTTATCATACAAAATCGTTTCATGCAATTCTATCGTATCTTTTTTATAATCTTGCGCATTTGCAAACGTTATAAAACATAAAAAAAGGAAGTAAATTTTTGTCATCTATTTGGTTTTTAAATCATTTATCAATTTTATAAAATATAGATGTTCAAAATTCACAAAGGTTACACAATAACATGTTAAAGTTTTAATTCTAACATTAAGAATAATCTTATTATCACATCATTTTTTTTGCATAATTTTAATAAAAACTGAAATTTGAATGAAAATTAGATTATTACTTTCAATAATTTTTGTGTTTACTTTTTTACTAACTCATGCACAAAAAAAAGAACTTTCTTTGGCCGAAAATGTAAATAAAGAGACAATTTCATTTCAATTTATCAAGAATTTAGTTATTGTTCCAATTACATTCAATGGTCATCAAATGAATTTCATTGTAGATTCTGGTCTTAAAGAAACTATTTTATTTAGCCAATACGACGAAACAATTAATAAAAATAATCTCCGTCAAGTAAACTTAAAAGGTTTAGGAAAAGACAACATCGATACCAAAGGATTTTTTTCATCAAATAATCAAATCGAGATTGGTAAAAATTATTCATCAAACAATATGGATATTATCGTGATACAAGACGAGAATTTTAATCTTTTTTCTCGCTTAGGACTTGATGTTCACGGTATAATTGGTGCAGACTTTTTCAAAAATCATCCAATTCAAATAGATTATGCAAAAAGAAAAATTACCATTTATAAATCTATTCTTGAAGTTAAAAATTTAAAAAAATTTCAATCAAATCCATTAGAAATAAGTCCAGAAATAAAACCTTTTACAACTGTTGATTTTACGCATCAAACAACTTACACGAATCAAAAAATGTTGATAGATATCGGAAATAGTGATGGTTTGTGGCTTTTCGAGAATCAAATTGAGAATTTAGCACCTTTACAATATGTATTTTCGTATGAATTGGGCAAAGGTTTCAATGGTTCGATCAATGGAAAGCGTGGAGTTATTTCATCTACTAACCTTGGAAAATATAAACTAGAATTTCCTTTAATTGCCATTCCAGATATCGAATCAATCCAATATCTTAACTTTAAAAATAATCGAAAAGGCTCTCTTGGAAATGAAATTTTGAGAAGATTTACAATTATTTTAGATTATAAAAATCAGTTGTTTTATTATAAACCCAATCGAAATTTCAAAGATGCTTTCCACTACAACAGAAGTGGATTAACGATAATTCACGATCAATTTGAATGGAAAAATGAAAAAATAAATATTGTATCACAAAATACATCTATATCTGAATATAATTCTATCACGACAAACAAAGTTAACTATCAATATGTGATGAAACCTGTTTATAAAATAGAAGCAGTTCGTAAAAAATCGAATGCAGATTTAGTGGGCTTGAAAGCAAATGATATACTTACAAAATTGGATGGAAAACAAGTGAATAAAATGAGTTTAGATGATATCGAAAAATTTATGATTAAAAATGAATTTCAGCAAATTTCTGTAGAAATCCTCCGAAATAATGTCCCAATGAAATTTAAGTTTGTACTTGACATTCCGTATTAAAAAAAGAGTAACTTTTGGGTTACTCTTCTAATTGATGTAATATATTTTCTAATTCGACTAATTTCTTTTTATACAATTTATTAATCCACCATTTTAAACTATATATGCAAAAAACTAAATAAAATATCAAAACAATACTATATCTAATAATTCCATTTATTGAACTAAATAATACTTCATTTTCTTTCTGAATATTTATTATTCCTATATACATTATCATTAGTATACAAAATATTAATGTATATAAATAATAAACTTCTATCGACGATTTATAATTATAATAAAACCAATTAAGGTTTTTTAAAGAATTATACTCCAACCTATAAGACTTTTTGTAAAATCTAAAAATATAATATAATGGCACAAATAATGTTGCGCAATAACAAATCATTATCCACCATATTAATTGATTATTTACTTCAAATAAATATGGAGTAGATAACAATAAAGGAAATGTTGTAATTTGAAAAAAGAAATCTTTCTTTAATGTTTTTCTTACATTATCAATAATTGTATTTGCTTCTTGATTAAGCTCAAGATTTGGATCAATTTTCACTTCATCTGAAGATTGATTGTCCCATTGTTTTTGTAATTCATCAAAATTCATAACCGTATTTTTTTATGATGATTTGTATTTTTTCTTTTGTTCTGTTCAATTTTACACGTGCATTTCCTTCCGAAATACCCAAATTAGAGCCAATTTCTTTATGACTTTGTCCTTCCAAAAACAGAAAAATCAATGCTTTTTCCACTTTATTTAATTCATGAACTGCTTTGTAAAACAATTCCAATTGTGTTTCTTTTTCACCAGAATCCACCTCATCTACTTGATCAATATTTTCTAAAAAAGTATGACGATCTGTTTTCTTTTTTTCTTTCTTGAAAAAAGTTAGTGCCGTATTTAGTGAAACGCGATACATCCAAGTGGAAAATTGTGCATTCCCTTCAAAACGATCAAAAGATTTCCATAACTGCAAAACAATCTCTTGTATCAAATCATTTTGATCTTCAGAATTATCCATATACATCTTAGCGATTTTGTGTAAAATCCCTTTGTGTTGATCGATTAATTCTAAAAAAAGAGTTTGTTTAGCTTCCAAAATCGTTACTTTATTTTTTTCAACGCAACTTGTTCATCGTCGATAAATAAAATACAATTGACTCCGAAAAATTCTTGCAAAATATTTACTTTGATATTTAACTTTTCATCTTTAGAATTTATTAAATGTCCCGTTAAAATTGGTGCAGAAAAATAGTTAATTTGATAATCTTGTAATTTATCATTTACAAAAAGTTTTTCGCCAGAAAACCAATTATTCTCGATTCTGATAACATTATTTTCAACTGTTGTTTCCCAAATAGATTTCATCGTTTAATTATTTTAGTGTTTACTAGTAAGTAGCAAAAAAGTAAAAACGTTACAAACTTTTTTGAAAAAAAATTTAAAACACCATTTCTAACCAAATTGGTAAACTGAATTCTTCTAATAAATGAGCCAATTGGAACTCTTTGTAGTTTTCTTTCGTTATCCACGCCATTTCTTCTATCTCAGAAGCGATTTTAAGCGTTTCTAATGATTTTAATTTAACATGAAACACATTTGCATGAACTTCGGTATTAACTTCATTAACAGCAATAGAAGTGTGTTGCCCTAAAAATGAAACATCATGTTGTAGAATATCAACATTAATCTCTTCTAAAAATTCGCGTCGAAGTGTGGTTAATAATTCTTCATCTTGTTCTCGTTTTCCTCCAACCATCTGAAAAAATTTCGATTTCTTTTTTCGGACAGCTAACATCCTACCCGTTTCATCTGTAACCAAGGCGTTCACCAAATAAATATGATTCATTGTTATGCGTTATGCGTTATGCGTTATGCGTTATGCGTTATGCGTTATGCGTTATGCGTTATGCAAAAATAAAAAGTTTGGAGCAAAAAAAAGCTTCACAATAAGTGAAGCTTATAAAAGTTGGCGATCCGGACGGGACTCGAACCCGCGACCACTTGCGTGACAGGCAAGTATTCTAACCAACTGAACTACCGGATCAG